>PQAL01000027.1 GCA_003105035.1 Anaerolineales bacterium
TTTGACAGAGCGATGACCGTTCGCTAACATTATCTTTTGAATTGACTAGGGGTATTGGTTGCCGTATCAATCCTGATTGGAAGAGCTTTCCACGACGCAGGAATTTAATCAATTGAGTCGCTTCTTGTGAAGCAATCATCTAGAAGCTTAATGCGTGTTGGTGCTTTGGCCAGCTAAACCAATCCAGGCTCACATTCCGATATGGTAAAATGAAATGCCGTATGGATAAAATCGACACACAAATTATGCCGGTTCCACCGAATATGCTTGCATCACTGCGTGCAGGTTTTGATGCTGTGGCGAATAAAATCGCCATCATCCTCATTCCTGTTGGATTGGACTTGCTTCTTTGGTTAGGTCCACATCTACAAATAAAACAGTTACTAACCAGCTATATCAATTTAATCTCTTCATCCACGATCAGCACACTTGAGACTGGCGATGTTGTTGCAAACCTGAAGGATGCGCTGGCGGGTCTTGCATCTCAATTTAACTTGCTCAGTCTCTTACGAACATTTCCGGTGGGTGTGCCAAGCCTCATGGCTTCCAGATCTCCATTGGAAATTCCAATCCGCTTGCCGTTATTTATTGACCTGACCAATCCAATGATTATTGTAGGTATTGTGCTCCTATTAATCCTGATCGGACTGGTGATTGGAAGTTTATACTATATTTTGGTTGCACAAATCTCGCTATATGGAAAAATCGATTTCCACATGTGCATGAGTGATTGGGTGTGGAGCTCAATTCAGGTTTTTAGCCTGGCTTTGGCGATGATCTTATTGTTTATCGTGGTTAGTATTCCATCCAGCTGCCTAATCTCCTCAATTGCGTTATTCGGGATCCCTCTTGGTCAGTTTGCTTTTTTTATGTACTTTGCCATTGTCATCTGGATTGCATTTCCATTAATATTCTCTGCACATGGGATATTCGTGAATCATAACAATGCACTTGCTTCAGTGCAGAGAAGCATGGTCATGACGCGCATGACTTTACCGACAACTGCTCTGTTTCTCCTATCGATTTTGCTCATCAGTGAGGGACTAGATATACTCTGGCGGGTGCCACCAGAAAAATCCTGGCTAACCCTGATTGGACTTGGAGGGCATGCTTTCATAACAAGCGCGCTTTTAGCTGCCAGCTTTATTTATTACCGCGACGCAGACCAATGGACACAAGGGACACTACGGATTTTAAAGTCCCGGCAAGCAACTCTCGTTTAATCGGAAAATACCTGGAGGATCGTGTGGCTGACCAGAAATTACCTGTTTCATATGAAGCAAAGGATATCCAGGTATTGGAAGGGCTTGAAGCAGTCCGCCGGCGGCCTGGCATGTATGTTGGCGGGACGGATATTAAAGCCCTCCACCACCTGGTTTACGAGGTAGTTGATAATTCCATTGATGAAGCACTCGCGGGAGTCTGTGATCGGATCCAGGTGATCATCAATCCAGACAGCAGCGTGACCGTTATTGACAATGGACGCGGTATCCCAGTGGATATGCATCCAACGATGAAGAAATCGGCGCTAGAAGTGGTCATGACCGTGCTGCATGCCGGGGGAAAATTCGGTGGTGGGAGTTATAAAGTTTCCGGTGGCCTTCATGGGGTAGGTGTGTCGGCTGTCAATGCCCTGTCGGAGTGGTGCGAAGTTGAAGTGCGGCGGGATGGCAAGCGGTATTTTCAACGTTATGAACGAGGCTACCCGACTGGTCCGATCTCAGAAATTGGGAAATCGTCTCCGAAAGAAACTGGCACAAAGACAACTTTTAAATTCGACCCAGATATTTTTAAGGGTGACCTGGATTACCGGTTTGACACACTTTCTCAAAGATTCCGAGAGATGGCTTTTGTCACCCGGGGTGTGACGATCTACTTCAAAGACGCACGGGTAGGCCATGAAATGACCTTCTATTTTGAAGGCGGCATCACTTCATTCGTCAGGTATTTAAACCGCAATCGTGATGTCCTGCACCCGGTGGTACATGCGGAGAAAGAGATCGAGGGGATCACCATTGATGCGGCAATCCAGTACACCGAGTCTTATGCGGAGTCGGTCTATTCATTTGCCAACACGATCAACACCATCGATGGCGGCACGCACCTGACCGGTTTACGCGCTGCGGTCACCCGTACAATAAACGATTATGCTCGCCGCAACGGGTTACTCAAAGATGCGGATCCAAATTTCACTGGGGATGATACGCGGGAAGGCCTGACTGCGATCATCAGTATCAAGCATCCTGATCCGCAATTTGAGAGCCAAACGAAAGTGAAATTAATGAACCCTGAAGCCCAGACCCTCACCCAGCAGGTAGTTGGCGACAGGTTCAGTACGTTTCTGGAGGAAAACCCATCAGCAGGAAAGGCGATTGTCCAGAAGTGCCTAACCTCTGCCCGGGCGCGGGATGCCGCCAAAAAGGCACGCGACCTGGTTATCCGTAAATCTGCTCTGGAGAGTTTGACCCTACCTGGGAAACTTGCTGACTGTTCGGAGAGGGATCCGGAAAAGACTGAGTTGTATCTGGTCGAAGGTGAATCGGCAGGTGGATCAGCCAAGCAAGGGCGTGACCGGCATTTTCAGGCGGTTCTGCCATTGCGTGGCAAGATCTTGAACACTGAACGGGCCCGACTGGATAAAATCCTGGCGAACAATGAAGTGAAAGCGCTGATTTCTGCCCTGGGTACTGGAATCGGTGATAATTTTGATATCTCTGGATTACGCTATGGTCGCGTGATCGTGATGACCGATGCTGATGTGGATGGCAGCCATATCCGAACTCTATTACTGACATTTTTCTTTCGTTTTATGCCAACTTTAATTGAAGAAGGGCACCTTTATATTGCGCAACCACCTTTGTATAGGATCGCATATAAAAATCAGGTAAAGTTTGCGTACGTTGACGCACAAAAAGATGCGATTATGAAAGAACTAGGGGTCTCAGCTGACCGGATCTCCCTCCAGAGATATAAGGGCTTGGGTGAAATGAACCCTGAACAGCTTTGGGATACAACCATGGATCCTACGGTCCGCACGTTGTTGCTGGTTACCATCGATGACGCAGCGGAAGCAGACCGTACATTTGATATGCTGATGGGCTCGGCGGTTCCCCCACGCCGCAGGTTCATCCAGACCCATGCCCGGGATGTAAAAAACCTGGATATATAACCTCCCGGACCGAATATGGTCATTGCCCGAAATCAGGTGTTTTACTGCTGAATAATTATATTTGTGCCTATTCCAGAATACCTGTGCTAACGTATAATTAGCTAAATGGCTTTGGAACCTGGCTCACTGCTTAATAATCGCTACCGCATTGTTGAAGTGCTTGGACAAGGGGGAATGGCGGCAGTTTATAAAGCCATCGATGAAAACCTGGGAGTTGAGGTAGCAGTAAAGGAAAACCTCTTCACTACAGAGGAATTCGCCCGACAGTTCCGTTTAGAAGCGACAATCTTAGCCAGCCTGCGTCAATCCAACCTGCCCCGAGTGTCTGATCACTTTGTGATTGAGCCACAGGGGCAGTATCTAGTCATGGATTTTATTGAAGGTGAAGACCTGCGCCAACGGGTTGACAGGTTAGGTTGTTTACCAGAACAAGAGGTGATCGTCCTCGGGGTCGCGATCTGTGATGCGACATCCTATATGCATACACGCCAACCAATGATCCTGCATCGCGACATCAAACCTGGGAATGTTCGCATCACGCCGCATGGACATATTTATCTGGTGGATTTCGGACTGGCAAAGGTTGTAGAAGGGCGCGAAGCAACCCACACAGGGGCGCGAGCGATGACACCAGGTTATTCACCACCGGAACAGTATGGTACGGCGCGGACAGATCCACGTTCAGATATCTATTCCTTAGGAGCTACCCTCTACTGTGCGCTGACCAATGCCCTACCTGAAGATGGCCTTGACCGGGCGATGAAGCGAGTGGGCCTGACACCTATTCAGAAACATAACCCGAAGATATCCGATACACTTGCCAGGATCATTGAAAAATGCCTGGAAATCCAGCCTCAGGACAGGTACCAAACGGCAGATGAACTTCGTTATGACCTGATGGAAGCCAGGAGCATCTCACGTAGGAAATTGCCCCTTGAATTAGTACTGCAACCCCCACCAATCACCTTGCACGATCGGCTGCCTGAAGGAAAGCGCGGCAATCAACCTGCCCAAGCCTCCGGAAAGCCTGGGGAGGTTGGTGGAA
Source organism: Anaerolineales bacterium (assembly GCA_003105035.1). Classification (NCBI taxonomy): domain Bacteria; kingdom Bacillati; phylum Chloroflexota; class Anaerolineae; order Anaerolineales; species Anaerolineales bacterium. The sequence goes on from PQAL01000027.1 coordinate 4,215, forward strand.
AAAAAGTTTCCACCCAGCCGCTTGAATTGGAACGAGGAGACTCACGTTCAGCAAATATCGGATCGAAAAAAGGCCGGCGCTCGAGGTGGCTGCTCTTAATGTTTTTCCCACTAATCTTGTTAGGTGGGATAGCAACCTATATCATTAATCCGGGAATGGTAACGCAAGCAATCGGACAGTTTTTTCCTCAGAACAGTCCCACTTACACACCACTAAGTATTACACCAACTGGCACTTCAATTCCCCTGGTGGTTATTGAATCAAAAACTCCTACGCCTACTTTTACACCGACAAGTACAATTACCATCGTTCCAACAGCTACATATTCAGCTACCCCGAGTCCATCTCCGACAATAACGAATACACCCCTTCCAACCCCAATTGGAGGCTCAGACCAAATTGCCTTTACGACTAACCGAAGTGGTGCAGTTGAGATATGGCTGATGAACAATGATGGTAGTGAGATAAAGCAAGTAACCAATATCCCTGAAGGGGCCTGTCAGCCTCGCTGGTCTCCTGATGGGTTGAGGTTAGTATTCATCTCCCCTTGCATAAGGCAACAAAGCTATTACCCTGGCGCAAGCTTATTCTTGATCAATGCAGATGGATCAGGCCTGACGCCTCTGCCCAACGTCCCCGGAGGGGATTATGATCCAAGCTGGTCACCGGACGGTAAGCATATTGCTTTTACATCGCTACGCAACAATGGTGTTCCGGGAATTTATGTTATTAATTTAGAGACAAATTCTGTGACTTCACTCTTCGATGATGAAACCAGGGCCATCTACCAACCGGCCTGGTCCCCCAACGGGCAGGAAATCGCTTATGTCAATAGCGATAACCGGATTGGTGTCATGGATGTGAATGGTGAGAACAGGCATGGTCTTACGGTAGGCGGTGGTGATTACAGAGTGAGTAGTCCCTCATGGTCACCAGATGGTTCGGTTGTTATCTTCTCGACCTCGGTTCTATCGGATACGACAGGAGCAACCACGTTGATAGCGGTGCCGTATACCCTGACCGGAGCAATGCCGGTAAGTGTGCCAAATTCTCTGCTGATCACCGACGCAAGTTACTCTATCGATGGATACTGGTTGTTATTTACCAGCTGGTATTCGGGGAATCATGAGATCTCAGTGATGCGGCCCAACGGTGTTGATCGACATGCCATCCTGATAGATCCAGCATATGATTTTGACCCAGCTTGGAGACCGAATCCAGTTAAATGACCATTCACCTCCATTGTATTAAGGGGAAATCTTTTGGGGAGCGTAAGCTCCTGATTCTCACCAGGTTTATATACTACAGAAAACAATAAGATCGGCTTTATTCCTTGAATTTAGGACTAATGATACTTGTAAATTTCCCTGTTTTCATGGATAATGAACTACGTATTCCATCAGAACAATTTCATTCCAATTAAATACAACGGCCACTATATCTAGTAGAAGGAGTGATTATGACAGCGCAAATCATTGATGGGAAGGCAATTTCAGAAAAGTTACTCACTGAAATTGCTGCAGATGTACAGGCTATGGTCAAGAATGGACTACCCTGCCCCGGCCTCGCAGCAGTATTAGTGGGTGAAAATCCGGCATCACAGCAATATGTAAGCATGAAGCGGAAAACCTGTGCAAAATATGGGCTTGAGTCCTATGGATATGTCCTACCAAAGACAGCCACCCAGGCTGAAGTGGAGGGGTTGGTCAAGGAGCTGAATGCAGATCCAAAAGTGAATGGGATCTTAGTTCAACTTCCCTTGCCCGATCATCTGGATGATGAAAAAATCCTTAATTCCATCAGCGTTGAAAAAGATGTAGACGGATTCCATCCAATCAACATTGGCCGGTTAGCCCAAAAAGGTCGCGAGCCATTATTTGTACCCTGCACACCTGATGGATGTATATATCTGATCGACCAAACCGGTTTTAATCTCAAAGGAGCAAATGCGGTCGTTTTAGGGCGATCAAACATCGTGGGGATGCCTGTCGCACTCTTACTGGTGAAGCGTGATGCAACTGTCACGATTTGCCATTCACGATCAAAAGACCTCCCCAGCATCTGCCGCAGTGCTGACGTATTGATCGCTGCGGTCGGTAGACCAGAAATGGTGAAAGCCGATTGGATCAAGCCTGGTGCAGTGGTGATTGACGTTGGAACCAACCGGGTGGATGATCCCACCACAGAAAAAGGTTACCGCCTGGCAGGCGACGTAGCATTCAACGAAGCCAAGGAAGTCGCAGGTTGGATCTCACCGTATCCCGGTGGCGTGGGGCCGATGACGATCACCATGCTGCTGCGTAACACCGTCAGGGCAGCCAAGATCCAGGCAAAAACTCTTTAAAAATTAATTAACGACTGCAGATCATTCCTGCAGTCGTTTTTTCTTGGAAAAAGTTGTCTGACAATTGACAAGTAGATAAATATTTGCTAAACTTATTTGTCTGACAACTTACGTCCAAAGAGCATAATTAGGTAGATCATGGGCACATTATTAGTTCGTAATGCTGAAATTTTGGTAACGATGGATGAGCAGAGGAGGGAAATCCGCCAAGGGGGACTGTTCATAAGGGATGGTTTCATTGAGCAAGTTGACGCAACCGAGCACCTCCCACAAACTGCCGACGAAATCCTGGATCTGCGAGACCATATTATCCTGCCTGGTTTAATTAACACTCACCACCATTTTTATCAAACTCTTACCCGGGTAGTCCCTGCTGCTCAAAATGCGAATTTATTCAACTGGCTAAAAACACTTTATCCGATTTGGGGCAGGATGACACCTCAAGATATTTTCATATCCACGCAGGCTGCTCTGGCAGAGTTAGCGTTATCCGGCTGTACGACAGCCTCTGACCACCTGTATATCTTCCCAAACGGATCAAAACTGGATGATGAAATTGAAGCAGCAAAAGAAATCGGACTGCGTTTGCATGCATCGCGCGGGTCCATGAGCCTGGGAGAAAGTAAAGGTGGTTTACCGCCAGATCGTGTTGTGGAAGATGAAGGATTTATCTTAAAAGACTCACAGCGACTAATTGAACGCTATCACGACCCGAAACCCGGTGCGATGATCCAGATCGTGATCGCCCCATGCTCGCCATTCAGCGTGACAGGTGATTTAATGCGATCAAGTGCAGCTTTGGCACGCCAGTATCGGGTGCAGCTGCATACCCACCTTGCTGAAACCCAAGATGAAGAAGTATTTTGTTTGCAAAAATTTGGTGAACGTCCGGTTGAGCTAATGGATAGGTATGAATGGATCAACCGTGACGTCTGGTTTGCACACTCCGTACATGTTAATGAAGGTGAGATCAAAGTTTATGCCGATCACGGGTGCGGAGTGGCGCACTGCCCAACCTCAAACATGCGCCTGGCATCGGGCATTGCACCAGTTATGGCCATGTTGCAGGCTGGGGTAAAACTCGGTCTAGGTGTAGATGGCTCGGCAAGCAATGACGGCTCTAACTTACTTGAGGAAACTCGGCAGGCATTACTGGCTGCCAGGGTAAAAGCAGGGCTGGCTGGCGCTTCAAAGTCCAGCGAGACAAGCTCACCCTTAATGACCGCCCGGCAGGCGCTTGAGATAGCTACCCTCGGGGGGGCGAGTGTATTGGGGCGCCCTGATCTGGGGTCCCTCGAAGTGGGAAAGTGTGGAGACTTCTTCGCCATCAACCTGAAGAGACTGGAATATGCTGGTGCATTGCATGATCCGATCTCTGCTATTGTTTTTTGTGCGCCAGTAAAAGTGGATTATACGATTGTTCATGGAAGAGTGGTTGTGAATCAAGGTGAGCTGGCAGGATTGGACTCTCATAAACTAATCGAAAAGCACAATCAAGCTGCCTGGAGGCTGGTAAATGGGAATAATTAGCTCAACAATCAGCAAGTCATTGGTCGATGTTGCCATGGGTAAGGTTCCTGCAGATTTGGTTATCCGTAATGGCTGTTGGGTATGCGTCCAATCTGCGGAAGTTCTCCCAAATACAGATATTGCGATAAAAGATGAACGTATCGCGTATGTCGGTGAAAATGCCGGGCACACAATTGGTGAACATACCCAGGTGATTGATGCGAAGGACAGGTTCCTGGTGCCAGGGTTGCTCGATGGCCATATGCATGTCGAATCTGGAATGCTAACGGTCACTGAATTTGTGCGCGCAGTAATCCCGCATGGTACGACTGGTATGTTCATAGATCCCCATGAGATCGCCAATGTCTTTGGATTGGAAGGTGTACGATTGATGGTGGAGGAAGCAGCCTGCCAACCAATCCATGTATGGGTGCAGATGCCATCTTGTGTGCCGTCAGCGCCAGGTTTGGAGACGCCTGGAGCAACTCTTGGCCCGCGTGAAGTTGCCGAAGCGATGAGCTGGGAGGGGGTTGTCGGTCTGGGGGAGGTGATGAATTTCCCTGGAGTGTTTTTAAACGATGACAAGATGCATGCTGAAATGGCAGAAGCCCGAAAAGCCGGCAAGGTGATTGGCGGTCATTACGCCAGCCCCGATTTAGGCCTGCCTTTCCATGGTTATGTGGCTGGGGGGCCGCAGGATGATCATGAAGGGACACGCCTGGAAGATGCCCTGGAAAGGGTCCGTCAGGGGATGAAACCCATGTTGCGTTTTGGCTCTGCCTGGCACGATGTTGAGGCACAGATCAAAGCTGTTACTGAGCATAAAGTAGATCCAAGGCACTTCATTTTGTGCACGGATGACTCTCACTGTGAAACACTGGTTGATGAAGGGCATGTAAACCGTGCTGTAAAAGAAGCAATTGCACATGGCCTCGACCCACTGACTGCCATCCAGATGGTCACGCTTAACCCTGCGGAACATTTCGGTGTAACACAAGATGTGGGTTTGATTGCCCCAGGTCGATACGGCGATGTGCTGATTGTAGATAAACTTGAAACCCTGGATGTAAAAGCGGTAGTAGCCAAGGGTAAACTTATTTGCACAGATGGTGATGTACTGGTCGATTTGCCCCAATATCAATACCCCGCCTGGGCTATTGCATCGGTGCATCTGGGACATGAACTACAGGCAAAAGATTTCAGCTTACCTGCGGCAAAGGATGGAACCCATCAAGCCCAAGTGATCGGAGTAATCGAGAACCAGGCACCCACCAGGCATCTCCGAATGCAGGTTGAGGTAACATCAGGTGAAGTGCAGATTGATCCACAAATGGATATTGCTAAATTGGCAGTGGTCGAACGCCATCAAGGCACAGGGCGAGTACAGGTTGGCCTGGTGCATGGTTTTGGATTTACCACCTCTTGTGCCATCGCTACAACAGTTGCCCACGACTGCCATCAGATGATTGTAGTTGGGACGAGCGATGTTGAAATGGCGGTCGCTGCCAACCAGCTTCGGGCAATCGGTGGTGGCCAGGTGGTGATCCGAGATGGTCAGGTGATCGGGCAAGTGGAGCTTCCGATTGCCGGGCTGATGTCTGGCGAACGCGCTGATATTGTCGCGAAGAAAGCAAGGACAGTGTTGGAGGGTTTTAAGACTTGTGGATGCCAGCTCAATAATCCTAATATGCAATTGAGCCTGTTAGCGCTGGTGGTCATCCCAGAGTTACGACTTTCGGATCTGGGTCTGCTGGATGTCACTAAGTTCCAGTTTATTCCCGTCATCGATGGATGAGGATATTTGAGATGGCAAAAAATGGTGTCTCCACTTCACAACGCCTGCATGAAGCGCTTGGACGGATCATCGCCGATACCCCGCCGGGTGACAGGTTACTGACGGAGCCGCAATTAGCCCGCCAATTGAACGTATCAAGGGCAACGTTGCGAGAGGCCATGCGGACATTTGAGACTCAAGGTTTGATCTATCGTCATCAAGGCTCGGGCACCTATGTGATCCATCCTTCCCAGGTGATCGACACTGGATTGGAAGTATTGGAAAGCATTGAAACGCTATCAAATCGGATAGGATTGCAGGTTTCGATGGGAGAGTTGGTCATTGAGCATTGCCCTGCAAATGAAGAATGTGCTCAAGCTTTGTCAGCAGATATAAACGAACCAATCCTCCGTGTGTCACGCATCATCAAAGCTGAAGGTCGGCCTGTTGCCTATCTCATTGATGTCATCCCCGATGATATCCTGACACCCGAAGAGCTGGAGCATGGATTTACGGGCTCGATGTTGGATCTGTTGCTTCGTCGGGGAGCTCCGCCGTTGGGATCGTCGCGATGTGAAATCAACGCCGATACGGCCAAATCAGAGGTAGCCAAAGCACTGCGAATTCAACGAGGGGATGTGTTGCTGCGATTTATTGCATATTTGTACAGTACAAACGGAAGGGTGGTGGATTACTCATATAGTTATTTCCTGCCTGGGTATTTCAACTTTCATATCATCAGACGGGTAGGCCTGAGTCTTTAATGAATTGCGTATAGACATTAATCAAATAAATATATTTTCAAACAAAAAAGGAGAGATAAAAATGCGTAGTTTTTTAGGTAGAGACATCCTGTCACTGAAAAATTTTGGCAGGGAAGAGTATTTCAGGGTATTCGAAGCGGCTGACGAGCTGCTACCATTTGCCAGAGATCGTCGAAACTCCGACATGCTCAAAGATAAAACCCTGGTGACTGCTTTTTACCAACCGAGCACCCGAACCAGGTTAGCCCATGAGGCTGCAATGCACCGCCTCGGTGGGCACGTGTTGGGTTTTTCAGATGTCAAAAACACCCGCGCAGGAGATTTTTACCAGGAATCGATCAAGGACACCGTGCGCATGCTTGAGTTCTATGGCGATGTCATGGTAATGCGACACTTCCAGCAAGGTGCTCCACATGAAGCCGCGAAATGGGCAAGCATCCCCGTGATCAATGCGGGGGATGGCTGGGGCGAGCATCCTACCCAGGTACTCACCGACTTGTATACCATTATGACTGAAAAAGGTACATTGGACGGCTTAAACTTCCTGTTGATTGGCGATATGCGCATGCGAACAATGCACAGTATTTCTTATGCCATGTCACAATTTGATATCAACGCATTTTATGTATCGCCACCTGAGATGAGTCTGACTGAAGATTTCAAAAAGGAATTGAATGATTTGAATCTCAGCTATACGGAGATTGAGCATGTCGAACAGGCCATCGCTGAAGCGGATGTAATCTACATGGAACCTGTAGTTCAACCAGATTATACGAAGGCACGTGATGAGCGTGGCGCAACGATTGGACTTACACCAGATAATTACAAAGTGACCAGAGAACTTATGCGAAAAGCCCGGCAAGATTCGATTATCCTGCATTCGTTACCGCGCATGGATGAGTTATCCGTAGAAGTCGATGACACCCGCCACCAGCGATATTGGGTTGAGGCATTCAATGGTGTGGTGATTCGCATGGCGCTGTTGGCTTTAGTCCTGGGTGCAATGGAGTAAATACAGATGGGTGCTTCGTCCAATATGAAGCACCCATTTTATTATTACTCCTCATAATCCGCATCATTTGAGTACTATCGTTCATCATTTTTTATAATGTAGGTTACGTTGACTGACACAGTATGGAGAGTGATATATGCAAACAGATTTACGAAATCGTGACTTGATTGGCGACCTGGATTTCTCGAAGGAAGAAGTTGAGACCGTTCTTGAGGTTGCCTTTGACCTCAAACGGAAACGTGCATTAGGAGAACCTCATGCATATTTACGGGATAAAGTCCTGGCGATGTTATTCTTCTTTTCGTCCACCCGTACGCGTGGTTCTTTCGAAGCTGGAATGGCTCAATTAGGTGGTCATGCAGCATTTATCGAGAGCAAAACGACCCAAATTGCCCATGGCGATACTCCTAAGGAAATTGGCGAGATCTTTGGGCGCTACTTTGATGGCATTGCAATCCGGCATGTTGACTGGCAGATCGGGAACGGTTACCTGAATGCTGTAGCCAAAGCTTCCAGGGTACCCATCCTAAATATGCAATGCGACATTTACCATCCTTTCCAGTGCCTGGCCGACCTGATGACGATCATAGAGAAGAAAGGTCGTGATTTACGCCGGAAGAAAATGGTGGTTAGCTGGGCATACGCAGCCTCTTACCAAAAGCCCATGTCGGTTCCACAGTCGCTTGTGCTCCAGATGCCTCGCTTCGGATTGGATGTTGTGCTCGCCCATCCGCCTGAATTCAGGCTGATGCCTGAAATTATAGATCAGGCTCAGGAGCAAGCTAAAAAATTTGGCACTGGGTTTGAGGTGATAGAGGATATGGAAGCTGCATTTACGGATGCAGACATCATCTATGCCAAATCATGGGGTGCGATGGTACATACGCCCGATGCGAACGAGGGTGCTAAAATTATCGAGAAGTATAAGCACTGGATCACGGACGAGCGGAAAATGGCACTGGCTAAACGTGATGCAATTTACATGCATCCACTTCCCGCGGATCGGAACATTGAAGTCACCGATGAGGTAATCGATGGCACCCAGTCAGTTGTCTATGATGAAGCTGAGAATCGGATGCATGCACAAAAAGCTGTCATGGCTTTGACCATGAAATGATGAGGGTAAAAATGAGCGAGAATCAACGGAAAATCGCAGTCGTTGCCATCGGTGGTAATTCACTGATCAAGGATGAGAAGCATAAGTCGGTTGAAGACCAGTACCTGGCAGCCAAGGAATCCACCTTCCATATCGCAGACATGATCGAAGCGGGATGGGATGTGGCAATCGGGCATGGTAATGGACCGCAAGTCGGGTTTATCCTGCGAAGGTCAGAAATTGCTGCCCGTGTGGAAGGGATGCACGAGATTCCCCTGGATGTATGCGGCGCCGACAGCCAGGGAGCAATAGGGTATGCCCTGCAACAAACCCTGCAAAATGAGCTATACAAGCGGGGCATTCAAAAGAACGTTGCCACGGTGATTACACAGGTGCTGGTCGATCGGAATGACAAAGCCTTCCAGAATCCATCAAAACCCATTGGCGGTTTCATGGACGAGCCTGAAGCAAAACGCAGGGCAAGGGATATGGATTGGTCTGTCGTGGAAGATGCCGGCCGAGGCTGGCGCCGGGTGGTCGCTTCACCTCTTCCTAAAGAAGTCGTCGAGCTTGAGACGGTCAAGGTGCTGGTAAATGCAGGTGTGGTGGTAATCACGGTTGGTGGTGGTGGTATACCAGTAATCGATACGGACGATGGGGAATATCACGGCGTAGCCGCGGTGATCGATAAGGATTATGCAAGCAGCCTGCTTGCCAGGGCGATCCATGCAGATTTATTCTTGATTTCAACTGCAGTCGAAAAAGTGGCTATAAATTTTGGAAAACCCGATCAAAAATGGCTGGACCGCATGACCTTAGCTGAAGCAAAACAGTACCTTGCTGAAGGAACTCACTTTGCGAAGGGTTCAATGGCACCCAAAATCCAGGCCATTCTCTGGTATCTGGAAGCTGGTGGCAAGCAAGCATTGATCACCAATCCTGAAAATATTGGCCGGGCATTACGTGGTGAAACGGGTACCTGGATTGTGCCTTAAGATACAATTGTAGTGTAAAATTGTCGATGAGCAATCAACAATTCGATGGTCTTACTTGAATCTTATCTAAGGAGGTAGTGGATTGCGATATTAATCTCCAGTGTATCCCATATCCAACATATTTATCTTATTAGCTTCATATTAAGGAGGAGTGTGTATGTCTAAAAATAAAACAATGATATTGATTTCTGCAATGATCGTTTTTGTAATGATCTTCACTGCCTGCCAAACCGCCACGACGGCTCCAGTGGAGACTGCTGCCCCTACGACTGCCCAGACATTTACCTTTGGCATACTCATGGTTGGCCCATACAATGACCATGGTTGGAGTGAAGCTCACTACGCTGCTGGGAAGTACGTCGAAGAAAAACTACCCGGCGCGAAAATGATCTATGTGGACAAGGTGAACACAGCTGATCGGCCTGGGACAACCCCTGCCCAGCTGGCTGAGGACTTGCTAAATCAAGGCGCACAACTCGTCATCTTCAACTCAGATGATATGAAGGATAGTGCCACTGAGTTTGCCAAGAACCATCCAGACATCCCGGTCATCATGGCGTCGGGAGATCAGTCCTGGAAGGAAGGCGAAGCGTATGTTGATCTGCCTAAGATGGTCAACATCATGGGTCGCATGGAATATGGCAAGATGATGGCTGGATGCGTAGCTGCATTGACGACCAAAACTGGAAAGATTGGTTACCTCGGTCCATTAATCAATGATGAAACCCGCCGCCTTGCCTCCTCCGCATATCTTGGGGCTAAGTACTGCTGGACGGACTACATGGGCAAAGATGCGGCTGAGCTAAGCTTCAAGGTTACCTGGATCGGGTTCTGGTTCAACATCCCAGGTGTGACCTCAGACCCAACACAGGTGGCGGATGACTTTTTCAACAGTGGATATGATGTAGTCATCTCCGGAATCGACACTACAGAAGCTGTCGCAGAAGCTAAAAAGCTAACCACTGCGGATAAACCTGCTTGGGCGATCCCGTACGATTATAAAGGCTCCTGTGAAGAAGGCGCTGAGATTTGTCTCGGGGTACCGTACTTTAACTGGGGTCCCTCTTATTTGAAGTATATCAAACTGGCTGTTGAGGGTAATTTTGCCTCTGCATTTGAGTGGAATGGACCTGATTGGAGTAACATCAATAATCCTGATACATCAGCCGTTGGTTTTGAGAAGGGTGCGGCATTGAGCGCGGAAGCTGGCACGCAGCTGGATAAATTTATCGGCGAGCTTGCCGGAGGCCTCAATTTATGGAAAGGTCCTTTGAACCTGCAGGATGGTACTGCTTATCTCAATGATGGTGAAGTGGCCACTGACCAGCAGGTTTGGTATCTGCCACAATTGCTGGAAGGTATGGAAGGACAAAGCGTTCCATAGAAAGACATAGCATTTGACCAGGAAGGCAGGATTATGAGAATCCTGCCTTCCTTGCCTATTTGGACAGGATATGATCGTCGAAACCAAAGCAATTAACAAGACTTTTGGGGTAGGACCTGGTGCTGTTCATGCCAACCGGGATATTACGCTTACCATTCCTGCTGGAACGATCTATGGCATTTTAGGGGAAAATGGGGCAGGGAAAAGCACGTTAATGAAAATTTTGTCTGGATTTATCCAGGCAGACAGCGGGCAAATCCTATTGGATGGGCAAGCTGCTCCAATACACTCTCCCACAGATGCAATTAAATTCGGGATTGGGATGCTGCACCAAGATCCTTTGGATTTTCCACCAATGCGGGTGATCGATAATTTTATTCTTGGGCATCCAGGAAAATTTGTCCCTGAGCAGGGGAAAATTAAAGCCGAGCTGCTGGGTATGGAAGAACGCTTCGGATTTGACATTGCTCCAGATGCCTTTGTGGATGCGCTTACCGTGGGAGAACGGCAGCAGCTAGAGATCATGCGCCTGCTATGGATGGGCGTCCAGGTGCTCATCCTGGATGAACCTACGACGGGGATCAGCGCACCCCAAAAAGAGGTTTTATTTGCCACTCTCCGCCGCTTGGCCGAAGATGGCAAAACGATCATCTTCGTTTCTCACAAACTTGAAGATGTTGAGATATTGTGCCATAAAGTATCCGTTTTCAGGCAGGGTATTTTTATTGGTGAGATGGCACCACCCTTTGTGACCTCAAAATTAGTGTCGATGATGTTTAACAAAGAAATAACCCTGGGAGAGCGGCAATCTTGCATCTCAGGTGATGTTGCTCTCACAATCAAGTCATTAAAAATGGAAGATTATCGCTTGAATATTAATTTGGGGGACCTTGATCTCCGCTCTGGAGAAGTGATTGGCTTGGCTGGCATGGAAGGCAGTGGACAGGCTTTGTTCCTGCGGACATGTGCAGGCCTGGTCAGGCCAGTGGGTGGAAAGCTGATGCTTGGAGCGAAAGATCTCACCGGTAAACCTTACCGTGCCTTTCTGGATAATAATATTGCATTTCTGCCTGCATCACGTCTCGAAGAAGGGCTCGTCCCCGGGATGACACTGACCGAGCATTTCCTCCTGGCTGAAGGGCAAAGGGGTTACTTCCTTGATCTGGAATATGGACGGACTCTCGCCGATGAGCGGATAAAGGAGTTTAACATCAAAGGAGCACCGTCTACTCCGGTTGAGTCATTATCTGGAGGAAACCAGCAACGTGCATTGCTTGCCTTGCTAAAAACGCCATTATCATTATTGCTTTTAGAGCATCCAACCCGGGGTCTGGATATTGAATCGTCTATCTATATTTGGGGCAAGCTTAAAGAACGTTGCGCACAAGGTACAGCAATTATCTTCATCTCAGCTGACCTCGAGGAAATCCTACAATACAGCGATCGCATCCTGGTTTTCTTTAGTGGTAAAGTATCGCCTGCCCTGGATGCAGCACTCACAGACGTGAACCAGCTTGGGCAGATCATTGGTGGGAAAGGCTGGGAATCGATCCCTCAAATGGTGGGAAATTATGAGTAAGAGCCGCAAGATTTTGCTGGATATCGGTTTTCAGCTTTTGGGAGTATTACTGGCTGTACTCTTTACTACATTGATCCTATTATTCACCGGGGCACCACCTTTGCAGACTTACAAGCTGATCATCACTGGTGCTTTTAGCTCGTTGAACAGTATTTCCAATGATTTTGTGGTGTGGGTTCCGCTAATTCTGGCAACCGTGGGCCTACTGGTCACATTTTCCGCGGGACTTTGGAATATCGGCATTGAGGGGCAGATCACACTGGGTGCGATCTTTACCACCGGGTTAATCCGCATGCTTCTAGACACATCTGTGCCCCCGCTGTTGATCATCTTCTTGAGCATCCTGGCTGGAATGCTTGGTGGGGCGATATGGGCTACTCTCGCTGGCGCATTAAAGACATTTGGTGGTGTGAACGAAATATTTGGAGGTCTGGGTTTAAACTTCGTCGCCACAGCATTCACTCTCTGGCTTATCTTTGGCCCCTGGCAACGGCCAGGTGTGGGTTCAATGAGTGGTACTGAGCCATTCCCGGAATCATTATGGCTGCCTCAATTACCGGGCCTGCGTATGAGCCTGTGGTCTCTCCTGTTGGGAATCCTGGCTGTTGTAATAATATACATGATGCTGCGTAGTACTTATTTTGGGTTGAAACTCAAAGCAGTCGGTAAAAATATCCGCGCTGCCTTCCTGCTTGGAGTGCCAACCTGGCAGTACATGATGCTGTCTTTCATCGTTTGTGGATTGTTCGCCGGCTTAGCTGGTGCGATTCAAGTGGTAGCGGTTTATCACCGGCTGATACCATCCATATCAAGTGGCTATGGTTTTCTTGGTCTCCTGGTGGCAATGCTGGTCAATTACCAGGCTATTTGGGCAGCTTTCATCGCCTTCTTTTACGCTGCCTTGAATATCGGGGCAATCCAGCTGCCAATTGTGCTTAAATTGGATTCCACATTGTCGGGCATTCTCCAGGGGATGTTGGTGTTGTTCGTCTTAATCGTCGATGGTGTCAGACAACGGTTATTAAAGAAGCGAGTTTGATACATGGCAGATAATATCATCTTGATTGGTTTAGCTGGAGTTTTGACTGCCGCAGCACCGATATTGTTTGCAGTGATCGGTGAGACGATTTCCGAACGCGCTGGGGTAATCAATCTATCGGTTAATGGACTAATCCTTCTGGCAGCCATGGCGGGTTTTGCCGTCGCAGTAAACACCACCAACCTGATTCTAGGATTTTTAGCCGGGATGGTGGTGGGAGGGCTGGTGGCACTTGTTGTTGCCTTTTGCAGCATTACCCTGCACCAGTCGCAAGTAGCCGTTGGATTCGTGTTGGCGTTACTGTGCAGAGATCTGGCGTACTTCCTTGGTAATCCGTATATGGGGCTACCAGGACCACGTCTGTCTTCCTTGCATATACCGGTATTGGAAAACATTCCGATTCTTGGGCCTTTTTTATTCCGGCAAGATATAATTACCTATCTCAGCATCTTGTTGGTCATAGCCGCATATATTTTCATATATAAAACGCGTCCAGGGTTGATCCTACGTGGGATCGGTGAACGACCCAGTGCGGCGTTTGCCCGCGGTGCGAATGTGAATCGCTTGCGGTATGTCTATACCGTAATCGGTGGTATGCTCGTCGGCATGGCTGGGCCGGTTTATTCATTGAGTGTAAAGGCCGGTTGGAAGGGCACCATTTCGGGATTGGATGGTTTAGGTTGGATTGCCCTATCGATAACTATTTTCGGTGGTTGGAACCCAATCCGGGCTGCCTTTGGTGCATACTTGTTCGCATTTTTACAATGGTTTGGTCTTTACCTTCAACCTCAGATGCCCAATATCCCATCGCAGGTACTTCAAGTGGCTCCTTTCCCGCTCATGATCCTGACGTTGCTATTTGTGAATATCGGCAACACCGAATGGGTTAATCGCATGCTGGCAGGTTTGAACGAACCTACCAGGCGGTTTATATCGCGCATATTACGTTCTCTTAGCGCAAAACCACCTGCCTCACTCGGAGTGCCATTTGACCAGGAATAAGACACCTCGAAAATCTCGTTGCTATTGAAAAACCCAGGTAACCATCTTATGCAATCCAAATTTACTGGATATCGATGCTCTCTGTGTGGAAGAAGTTATTCTCCTGAAGAAGTCATATATACCTGCCCTGCCGATGGTGGAAACCTGGATGTAATCCTGGATTTCCAATATATTAACCAGCATTACACCCCGCAAGATATTTTTCTATCCCGTGAAGCATCCATCTGGAGATATCTACCTCTGCTAGCAGTCGATGATCCTGGCGGGAGGGATACGCCATTCCATGATGCAGGGTGGACACCTGTGTTTCAACTACCCAGCCTGGCTAGTAAATATAATTTAAAAAACCTGTGGGTGAAGGACGAATCACGCAACCCGACTGCTTCCTTTAAAGATCGGGCGAGTGCGGTGGTGATTGCCAGGGGAAAAGAGATCAACGCAGAGGTGATTGTCACGGCATCCACCGGTAATGCTGGTGCCGCCCTGGCAGGCATGGCCGCGGCGATCGACCAGAAAGCGGTGATTTTTGCTCCACGCACAGCTCCTCCCGCAAAAATCGCCCAATTACTCATCTTCGGGGCGACTGTCTACCTGGTGGACGGGACGTACGATAATGCTTTTGACCTGACGATTGAAGCTTCCAATGAATTTGGCTGGTATTGCCGGAATACAGGCTACAATCCCTTCACAGCAGAAGGGAAGAAGACGGGCGCGCTTGAAATATGGGAGTGGCTGATGCATCAAGCGTTGCCTATCACGAAACCATTGGTCATCTTTGTGTCAGTTGGAGATGGGAATATCATATCTGGTTTACATAAGGGGTTCAAAGACCTCCACCAGCTGGGATGGCTGGAAGTGATGCCACGCATTTTTGGTGTGCAGGCAGACGGTTCAGCCGCGATATCCAAAGCTTTCCATACAGGAACCGAACGGATCACTCCAGTAAGTGCAAAAACCATCGCAGACAGCATATCGGTCGACTTGCCACGCGATGGGGTGAGGGCTGTCAGAGCGGCGCGTGATACTGGTGGCGGGTATATTACCGTCAAGGATGAAGAGATTATCGCAGCCATAGCCGAGCTCGGCAAAGTTGGGATCTTTGCCGAACCAGCAGGGGCTACTTCGCTGGCTGGAGTGGTTAAAGCGGTTCATGCAGGAATCATTAAACCTGAAGATCAAGTGCTGGCCATCAACACCGGGAGTGGCCTTAAGGACGTTAGAGCAGCCATGCAGGCAATTCAAGAACCCATCATTATTGAGCCGAGTTTATCTGCTCTACAGAAAGTCATCGGTTAAGTTGGTCCATGACCAATTTTTGGGAAGTATTAAAATGAGTAATACCATTTTTGGATGGTAAACATGGAAGACAAAGTTCAATATTCGATAATTGCGCCGATATTCAACGAAATCGGTAATATCCATGAGCTGTACCGTAGGATAAAAGAAGCCCTAGAGAAAACCGGTGAAACCTGGGAGCTGCTCATGGTGGATGATGGCTCAACGGATGGCTCGACAGATGAAATTCGCAAACTGGCCAAGACAGATGAGCATATCCAACCGGTAATCTTTGCGCGTAATTTCGGCCACCAGATTGCGGTGACAGCGGGGTTGGATTATTCACGCGGTCAGGCTGTGGTGATCATTGATTCCGATCTGCAGGATCCTCCGGAAGTAATCCTGGATATGATCGCCAAGTGGAAAGAAGGATACGAAGTGGTCTATGCCCAGCGGACTGAGCGTGAAGGAGAGACCTGGTTCAAATTATTCACAGCTTCACTGTTCTACCGATTGATTTACCGTATTACAGATGTCGACATACCCATGGATACGGGTGATTTCAGACTGCTGGATCGAAAAGTGGTGGACGTGATGACTCAGATGAGAGAACGCCATCGCTTCTTACGCGGCATGTCCGTATGGGTAGGCTTTAAACAGACTGGGGTTTCCTATAAGCGGGCATCACGATATTCTGGTTCGACGAAGTACCCCTTTCGAAAGATGCTCAAGTTTGCCAGTGATGCCATCACCAGTTTTTCCTACTTCCCTCTGCAAGTAGCCATGTATTTGGGTTTCATTTCTGCGGGAATAAGCATTATTACCATCCCGATTGTCGTCATCATGCGCATCATCGGCAACCACGCTTTCCTTGGACAGGCCACAACCCTGATCGCCGTCCTTTTCCTGGGTGGGGTACAGCTGATCTCACTTGGTATCCTGGGGGAGTATATAGGCAGGTTGTACGATGAGGCAAAGGGACGACCGCTTTATATCGTACGAGAAGCCCCGACAAAACATTAATAAGGAGAATTTCCATGAAAATCGATCTAACCATTGATAAAGACCGCCGTAAGCGTGCAATCCAGCGAGTGAGAGAGCAGAACATCATCATCCCGACCTATGCCATGATGAAAGATCCGAGCCTCGTCCCTGATAGGGTGAAGGCTGAGCTTGGTAAGATTGGATTATGGGATGTCAATGCAAGAAACCTTTTTCGCATCACCTGGCATAATGATCCGGTTGCCAAAGGTGGCGGGTTTGGTGGAGTGAATTACCTTGAGCTGCCCAGTACATTGACCGGAACGAGTGCAAGGATTATCGTCCTGGTCGGCAAATGGTTTCCGACGGGAGCGCATAAAGTTGGCGCAGCTTTTGGCTGTTTGGTACCACGCCTGGTGACTGGACAATTCGATCCATCGCGCCAGAAGGCAGTCTGGCCGTCAACAGGTAATTATTGCCGGGGTGGCGCGTATGATTCGGCGTTATTGGGCTGCGAATCCATCGCAATTCTGCCAGAAGGCATGAGTAAGGAACGGTTTGAATGGTTATCCAAGATCGCCGGTGAGACCATCAAGACACCGGGTAGCGAATCGAACGTCAAGGAGATTTTTGATAAATGCTGGGAGCTGCGGAAATCGGGGCAGGACTTGATGATATTTAACCAGTTCGATGAATTTGGTAATTACCTTTGGCACTACGAGATTACCGGACATGCCATGGAGGAAGTGCTGAATCAGGTCTTGGGTCCCAAAGACGAATTTCGCGGGATGGCGTCAGCCACAGGATCAGCGGGGACAATTGGGAGTGGAGATTACCTTAAGCAACGTTACCCGGGAAGCAAGATAGCGGCCAGCGAAGCCCTCCAGTGCCCCACCCTGCTCCAGAATGGGTTCGGTTCACATCGCATCGAGGGAATTGGGGATAAGCATGTGCCCTGGATCCACAACGTAAAGAATACCGATATCATAGTAGCAATCGATGATAATGCCATTGTCAATCTCTCAAGATTGTTCAACGAACCAGTCGGGCAATCATATTTGGCGAAGGTTGGCGTTCCTGAGAAGCTGGTGAACAGCCTGGACCTGCTCGGTTTTTCAGGGATATCCAATGTCCTTTCAGCAATAAAGATGGCCAAGTATTATGAAATGGGCGAGCATGATGTAGTCCTGACCATCTTAACCGATTCAATGGAGTTATATGGAAGCCGCATTGTGGAAATGCAGCAGGAGTATGGTGAATACACCGAAAACCAGGCTGCTGCCGATTTCGCCAGGTACCTGCAAGGCGTATCTACCGACAACATGATCGAGCTGACATACGCAGATCGGAAGCGTGTCCACAACCTGAAATACTTTACCTGGGTGGAACAGCAAGGTAAAACCTACCATGAGATCCAGGATCAGTGGTATGAACCGGATTATTGGACAGATATCCAGACCCAGGTACCGGAAATCGACGCTGTGATCGAAGAATTCAACGCAGAAGCCGCCGTCAGCTAGCTACCTTTCATTTTTTAGATATCAGGTCTTCATCACAACTCATTCACTTCTACTTTTTTGGATTGATTGATGATTGGTTCAACTGATCTTGTACTAGTCGGTGTGGTAAATAATCCCCGGGATCTTGAAATTGCCCGGTTACTGGGTTGGTATCGAATTCCGTTGCGTAGTGCGCCTAAAGTGATCGCAGTCGATTACATGGCGTTCTATCAAACCGGGGCGTTCGGGGATGATAAATGGCAGATCGAATATATCGCCCCAGTGCGCGGCCATGAATTGACCACCAGGGCGGAATTATTGCGGACTGAGCCAGAGCATCCACGGGCGAAAGAAGAGTATTACAAGATCCAAATTGGACCTCTAGAACGCCTGCCTCAACCAATTCTGGCGGGTAATTGGCGAAGAATCACCTTCCTGTATACCACCGGAGAGTATTTATCAAAAGCATCTACGATTAATGACCTTGTGGTCCAATCCGAGGAGCGCCAGATATTGTGGCAGGCGCTACGTGAACGGGCTGAGCAAGGGTATGCCACACTGGATCTACCTGAAGCTGAGATCCCGGAAGAAGTATTGGCAATCCTGCTAGGAATAAAGGAGGCTGATGAGCCATATGGCGATCTCGATTAAAGCCCTGGCAGATGCCCTGAATGGACACCAAGATCCCCTGGTGCGTTGGAAACTGGCTAACCAGGCATTAGCGACTAAACCACCGATTCCACAGGATAAAAGCACGAAACAACTGCTCGGTGAATCGGAGATCGTTCGGCAATTATTATTGGATCAAAACAGCGAGGGACAGATCGCTTTCCACCCCTATAATAAGTGGTTTGGCGCGCATTGGATCTTATCAATTCTGGCCGATATGCACTATCCGGCAGGTGATCCGGCTTTGGAACCGCTCCTGGAACAGTGTTATGCATGGTTATTATCAAAGGAGCATGCCAGGCAAATCCTGACGATCAACAGCAGGGTGCGAAGGTGTGCTTCACAGGAAGGGAATTGCATTTATTATTCACTAGCCCTGCAGCTGGCAGATGGTCGCACGGAAGAGCTGGCCGCAAGGCTCATCCGCTGGCAATGGGACGACGGCGGATGGAATTGCGACAAGCGACCAGAAGCCAATAAATCCTCTTTCCACGAGTCTCTCATTCCATTACGTGGGTTAGCATGGTATGCGAGTATTTCAGGCGACCCGAAAGCCAGGCAAGCAGTCGAGCGAGCTGCAGAAGTATTCCTTAAGCGTCACCTATTTAAAAAAGTGTCAGACGGAAAGATCATCGACCAGAACTTTATTGCAATGCACTATCCAAGTTACTGGCATTATGATATCCTGTCTGGCTTAAAAGCAATGGCTGAAGCCGGTTTCATCGACGATCCACGCTGCTCGGAAGCCCTGGATTTGCTTGAGAGTAAGCGGCTTCCGGATGGTGGGTACCCTGCTGAAGCGAGATACTATCGTGTGGATGACAAGAAGCTATCCGGACATTCCCGCGTGAATTGGGGAGGCACGAGCAAGGTGCGGATGAATCCATTCGTGAGCCTGGATGTGCTGGCAGTCTTGAAGGCAGCAGGCAGGACAGAAGCATAGATATTCGATTTTACGATGAGCAATATTCACAGCAACAACATGAACCGATACGGGTAAAGTGCTCAATCAATGAATTCTTCACTTAAGATCAATGGTCACGAACTGGTGTGGGGATCCCGAACATACATTATGGGTATCCTCAATTTAACACCAGATAGCTTTTCTGGTGATGGATTAATCCAAAGGGGCTCATCAACAGGTTTTGAGCTTGATCTGGAGGGCATCCTGGAAAAGGCGCGTGGTTTTGTTGAGGATGGTGCAGACATCATCGATGTGGGAGGGGAAAGCACACGGCCGGGAGCAGAGCTCGTCAGCGAAGAAGAAGAAATGCACCGGGTGATACCCGTGGTGGAAAAATTAGCGACAAATCTGAATACAATCATTTCCATTGACACTTACAAAGCCAAGGTTGCAGAGGCTGCCATTCGAAGTGGTGCACATTTCATCAATGACGTATGGGGCTTCCATGCAGACCCCAGCCTCGCCGAAATAGCCGCCAGGTATGACACGCCTGTCATCCTGATGCACAACCGCAGCTCCTGGGCTCATGCAGAAATTAAGGAAAAGCTGGGAGGCAGGTACGTTGGTATTCCATATGTCAATTTACTGGAAGATGTAAAACGCGAGCTCCTTGAAAGCGTGAAAATTGCTCGTAATGCAGGCATCACGGATGACAAAATCATCCTTGACCCTGGGATTGGGTTTGGAAAATCGGTGGAGCAAAACCTGGAGCTGGTCAACCGGTTGGGCGAGATCCGAGCTCTAGGATATCCCATTCTATTGGGGCTTTCGCGCAAGTCATTCATCGGATACACATTGAACCTGCCGCCAGACCAGCGCCTGGAAGGCACAGCTGCGGCGGTGTCGATTGGGATTGACCGTGGTGCTGACATCATCAGGATCCATGATGTAAATTTCATGACACGGGTGATCAGGATGACGGATGCTATTGTCCGTCGTAATCAATTTGAGCTGCATTTATAACAACTCACCTGTATCCGATAAGGCATAAGCGCTGTATTCTAAAAAAACATTAACTAACGATTAATAAATGCCATACCATGTTCAACTATAATACCTCCCCGCTGCCAATTTGTGATGATTGAGGAGTAAAGATGGATCAGGATTTATTTGCGACCAAAAAAACACTAAGCACTTCAGCAGGGAAATATATCATTTTCAGCCTGCCCAAGCTGGAGCAGGATGGGATAACTCAATTATCACGGCTGCCATACTCCATTCGTATCCTGCTCGAGTCACTAGTCCGGCACTGCAATAGTCGAGAAATTCAACGCGAAGATGTCATTAATCTCGCGAACTGGACACCCAACCCTGACAGCAGACCTGCCATGCCATATAGCCCGGCGCGGGTGATCATGCAGGATTTTACAGGCGTCCCAGCAATTGTCGAATTGGCCGCGATGCGTGAAGCCATGAAGCGCATCGGCGGGGATCCCAAAAAGATAAATCCTTTGGTACCGGTTGACCTGGTCATCGACCATTCGGTGCAGGTTGATTTTTTCGCCAGTGCAGACGCACTTGTGAGAAATGCCGAGCTTGAATTTCAACGAAATCATGAACGATACGAATTCCTGCGCTGGGGGCAGAATGCGTTCACAAATTTCAGAGTGGTACCACCTGCGACCGGCATTGTCCACCAGGTGAACCTGGAGTACCTTGCCCGGGTGGTGATGACACAAAAAGCAGGTGGTGAATATTTGGCCTTCCCAGACACATTGGTGGGGACCGATTCCCACACTACCATGATCAATGGCTTAGGAGTTGTCGGGTGGGGAGTAGGTGGCATCGAAGCAGAGGCAGCCATGCTTGGCCAGCCCATTGATATGCTGATACCGGATGTGATCGGTGTGAAGTTATTTGGCCAGCTTTCTGAAGGGGTAACAGCAACCGACCTGACCTTGACAATCACCCAGCTGCTCAGGAAAAAAGGGGTGGTGGATAAGTTCGTCGAGTTCTTTGGATCAGGATTATCCAGTCTTTCGCTACCCGACCGGGCAACAATCGCTAATATGGCACCGGAATATGGGGCTACCATCGGGTATTTTCCTATTGACAATGAGACATTACGATACTTAAAACTGACCGGCCGCTCAACAGATACGATTGAGTTGGTAGAAAGTTACTGCAAGGAACAAGGATTATTCCGGACTGATGACACATCAGAACCCAAATATACTTCGATCCTGGAGGTGGATTTAGGGAGCATTGAATCCAGCCTGGCAGGACCAAAACGGCCGCAAGACAAGGTATCGATCTTCGATATCCACAGGTCGTTTCAATATTACTTGTCGGCGCCGGTAAAAGATGGCGGGTTCGAGCTGAAGGATGTGGAATTATCAAAAGAAGTCAGTGTGGGTACAAACGGCCACACATCAATGATGAGCCATGGCGCGGTGGTATTGGCAGCGATCACATCATGCACCAACACATCAAATCCATCCGTCATGATCGCAGCAGGGTTATTGGCTAAGAAAGCAGTTGAGCGAGGGCTTAAAGTCAGATCTTATGTCAAGACGAGTCTGGCACCTGGCTCGAGAGTAGTGACCGAATACCTGACAAAAGCAGGATTGCTTGAGCCCCTGGGAAAATTGGGTTTTAACGTGGTTGGATATGGTTGTACCACGTGTATTGGAAATTCGGGGCCGCTTCCAGGGGAAGTGGTCAAAGCTATCACCAGCGCGAACCTGGTGGCAGTCAGTGTCCTATCGGGTAATCGGAATTTCGAAGGACGGATCCATCCATACGTCAGGGCCAATTACCTGGCGTCGCCTCCATTGGTGGTCGCGTTTGCGCTGGCTGGAACGATCAACATCGATCTGAAAAATGAGCCAATTGGTGAAGATGCGAATGGGCAGCCTGTTTTTCTGCGTGATCTGTGGCCAACCAACCAGGAAGTGGCGCAAGTCGTTGAGCAGAATGTCTCGGCCGAGATGTTTATCCAAAAGTATCAGAGCGTGTTCACTGGGAATGAAACCTGGAATGCGATAAGATCGAGTGAGAGTGAGCTGTATTCCTGGGATAACTCGTCAACCTACATTCAAGAACCACCATTCTTCATTAAATCAGAACAAGGAGCACAGGCAATCCGGAACATCAAAGGTGCAAGGGTCTTGGCATTCTTAGGTGATTCAATCACCACTGACCATATTTCTCCTGCAGGAACAATTCCTGCCGATAGCCCGGCTGGAAAATACCTGATAGCAAATGGCGTTCAGCCACGTGAGTTTAACTCGTATGGTGCCAGGCGAGGGAATGATCGGGTGATGACACGCGGTACGTTCGCAAATATTCGCTTGAAAAATCGGTTGGTACCTGGTATCGAGGGTGGTGTCACCCTTCATTTGCCGGATGGTGAGCAGGTGAGCATTTATGATGCAGCTATGAAGTACGCTCAAGAGGGTGTCCCTTTGGTCGTCGTGGCGGGAAAAGATTACGGATCTGGATCCAGCCGTGATTGGGCTGCGAAAGGAACCAAATTATTGGGGATCAAAGCGGTCATCGCAGAATCTTATGAAAGAATCCACCGCTCGAACCTGGTAGGGATGGGTGTGTTGCCGTTGCAGTTTCTGCCTGGCGACAACGCAGGAAAATTTAATATAACGGGTAGGGAAGTATTTAACATTGAAGGTCTGGATGACCAAATTACTCCAAATTACCAGGTTACTGTGAGGATGGTTCGGGAAGACCAGAGCGTGATGTACTTTAAAGCCATCGCAAGGCTCAATACGATAATCGAAGTTGACTACTACCGCAATGGTGGCGTATTAAACACTGTCTTAAAAAAGCTGAGATAACCGAATAAAAATCAATACTAACTTATTCAAAAGAGCAGCCTGATCCGATAGGAAAAGGCTGCTCTCTCGTATTTTTTGGCAATTACTGGTGATTGGTTGATTTATAGGAATTCATCCCTGCGGGATGATAGGTAGGCTCCGGGCGGATTTGGGATTGACGAGCAGAATCCGGTGAGGGCTTTGCGACGGGGCGGATGGCAACCGTTTGGGCAGGAGCAGTCCTGCCGGGGGCGTTGGTGCGATGCATGACGGGAATAGATTGTGAACGGTGATGTGCCTCAGCCTGGCTGAAGAGTCGTGTTCCAGCAACCGAGAATGTGCCGATGATTAAAACCCGGATCAACCACACAAGAATGGCAACGAAGATAGGAACAATGGTGAGTAACTTATCATGGGAGATCACGCTGCTACCCAGGGATTGATGGTTGACAATAGCCAGGGCAACACCCCACCAGGTGAGCATGGCGTTCATGCAGGCGGCTAACAACCAGGCGCCGAAGAGATACCAGACTTCCTTGAGACCGTTCTCACTCTGCTGAGGAGTGAACAGGCGGGCAATACCCGCGAAGTCTATGGCACAAAAGGCGATTGCCAGGATCGTAGCCCAACGGAGACTGGCAAATTGCAGACCTCCGAGAAGATCATTAAGGGCATACTCGGTAGTGCTGTAATTGAATAATTCGAAAGCGAGTAGAGCGCCAATGATCAAAAAACCAAATAGCTTGCCACGCGAATAACTAAGTTTCCGTGAGATACGGGTGATGCTGAGTGACTGACTGGCTGCGGGATTCATCAAATGCCTCCTTGACTATGCAATTATTGGGAAACCGAACAATTGTTCTATTATGGTAATTATAGAACAAATGCTCTAGTTGTCAAGGGTGAATTTCTACGAATCGAACTTTTTGATGAATTCTTCGGCTTTTTTCACCAGGTGGCTATCGCCGATAAACAAAGCAGTGCGTTGGTGAAGCGACGTAGGGGTGATATCGAGAATATCCTGGCAACCATCTGAAGCATAGCCACCTGCTTGACATGCGATAAAGGCTAAGGGTGCTGCTTCGTATGTTAATCGCAGCTTCCCATGAGGTATTTCAGGATCGTGTGAATCAGCAGGGTAATAAAATAACCCGCCTGAAAGAAGTGTACGATGGAAATCACCAACCAGCGAGCCAATATATCGTGATGAAAGGGCCTTTTGGCCAGGTTCATAACCTTGTAGCCAGCGGGTAAACTTCACGACACCCTCAGACCAGTGGATCTCGTTCCCATGATTAACCGAATAGTATTTCGGTTTTTCTGGGATACGGATATTCGGGTGAGTAAGCAGAAATTCTCCAATGGAAGGATCCAGGGTAAAACCATGGACTCCCGAACCGCTGGTGTAAACCAGCATGGTACTGGAGCCATAGATCAGGTATCCGGCAACGACCAGATTTCTACCAGACTGGAGGCAATCTGCTAACGTTCCGGGTCCATCTGAGGACAGACGCCGGTAAATGGCGAAGATCGTCCCAATGCTAGCATTGTAATCAATGTTGGATGAACCATCCAATGGGTCATAGAGCAAGATATACTTTCCAACCGGGAACCCTTCAGGAATTGGCATGAGGTGCTCATGCTCTTCTGAAGCCATAACTGCGATACGCCCGGTGTGATCATTTAAGCGAAAGATGGTCTGATCTGCAAGCTGGTCAAGCTTCATGACGGTCTCACCCTGGATGTTGATATCTTCCGTCGCACCAAGGATCTCGGATAGACCTGCCCGGGTGGTCTGGCTGGCGATGAACTTTCCTGCCAACGCCAGGTCGTACAGTATATTAGTGAGCACGCCAGTGGCTCCAGGATGAATTTGCTGTTCATCGAGGATGTGCCGTTCGATGGTAATAATCTTGGATTGGTTGAAGGTGATGTTCGCCATGTCAAGCTCCATTTTTCTGTGAACTATAAAGCTTTTGGTTTATTAATAATCAAACCTGCTATATATTTTATTATCCCAGCTGAGAAACTGTTGCGAGCGAAGGCGCCGCCGATCTTGTAAACTGTTCCAGGTATACAGACTAGTTTACCGGTTGGTAGGGAAGTTAATGATTCAGCCACGACCTGCTTGGAGGTGAGCCATAAAAAGCGCGGGATCGAGCGGCGGGTAAACCGGGTATATTCCGGAGTGTCGTGAAATTCGGTGATCGTGAAGCCTGGACAGAGAGCCTGTACACATACCCCGGTGCCGCGTAATTCGTTGCTTAAGACTTCGGAGAAGCTGATGAGAAAGGCTTTGGTGGAATGGTATAAGACATTCCGTATGGGAACGAGGCCAGCCATGGAAGATACGTTGATGATGCCACCTTGATTGCAGGAGAGCATGCCGGGAAGAGCCGCACGGGATAGCATCACGCTGGCAGTTATATGGACATTCAACATGGCCAACTCCTTGGCGGGATCTACGCGGTAGAACCTTCCGACAGTGCCAAAGCCAGCATTATTGACCAATAAGTCCAATTGAGGCAGGTTGGAAATTGTTGACGCAAGCTGCTCGATGTCGGTGAGGTTCGAAAGGTCTGCTGGAAAAATGGTCAGACTAATCGGATAACGAGTCTGCAGAGATTCTGCTAGCTGCTGCAGGCGGTCTTCACGCCTGGCTGTCAAGACCAGGTCATAACCGTTGGCAGCCAGCTGGCAGGCAAATTCAGCTCCCAGGCCACTAGAAGCACCGGTGATTAGTGCTGTCCTTTTTGATGATGCCATGTTGTGTCAGTTACCTGTGATGCCCTTCCTGGCCAAATATCCAGCCCTCGATTTTCGAAAGGTAGGGTGCCAGTGGCTCACCTGTTGGATGGTGACCCTGGACGACGTTTATCATACCATACAGACCCACCAAGGCATCAAAACGATCTTCACCTTCTGGGCAATCGCCGAAGCCATCCAGGATATCCGACCTGACCCCTGGCTTGAGATGGATATTATGGGACTGTGCCCAACTAAGCAAAGGTTCAGCGAAGGAAAGCCGATCTTGATGGCAGCGCTTACTTTTTAAAATGGGTGAAGTAAAGGATAAGCCGAGATGGTGATAAAATTCCGCAGGATAGGTTTCGAGCGCAACCAGATTGCCTGGCAGGCAACAATTTTCAAGGGAGCCTGAAAATGGCCAGATGGTTAAGTTCTGAGATTTGTCGGTAAGGGCGGGAGTGAGCAGATCTCGCCAGCCGGAAATGGCCGCTTTCCCGACCTGTTGACTGCCCAAGGTCCAGAAAAGGGGGCATGCGGAGCGGCGAGAATCATGGGCTATTTCGCATAGCCTGTATAGCTGGGCGAATGATAAATCCAGGCTATGTTCGAGAAATGCGCGTTTTGCACCTCCCGGCCTGGCAGGGTAGAAAGGACGGTGTAGAGATATTTCTTCTGCGAAATCACAGGGAGAGTAAAAAGACTCCCAATCCGGGTACCCAAAGTTGACTAGTGCTGATAAATAATCGGTGATGTGCACTTTCTGGGCGTAGGCAATTGGCAGACCAATGGGAAAATCAAAACCGGCCAGGACACAACCATGTACCTGCAGGGAGGAAACCAGATGACGAAATATTCCGCCTGGAGCACTTACGTTATTGAGTTCAGTAATTATCCAGTGGCGGTCAGGTTGTTTGGCAGCAACTGCTACCCAACATTTTGTTGGATTGACGCTCCAATCCACGTGAGCAATCAGGCTGACATCACGAAAGGCCATAGTTGGATCAGGTTAATTCCGCCAGAATCATCCATTCCCCCGCTTGCCCTTCCAGTGCCTGATGGTTTCTAATCAGCTGTTTGTGTTCCAAACGGCTCACTGCTTGGTCAATTTCCGCTGGTTTCCAAGTGAACAATTTGAGTAGATCACGGTGTTGGGCACAGCCTACAGAAAGAAAATATAGCGTCAGGATTTTACAGCGGGCGTCAATCTCACCCAGGTATCGAGATTGTTCAAGCAGGGACGGCTCGTGGTGAGCAACAATATCATAGGCGAACGAATAATGCCAGGAGCCAGCATCCACCACTCCCACTGGCATCACCTTGAAATCGGCTTGCAGGTCAGCCAGAGCGCGGTTGAAACGGCTTTCGCTCTCATGGCTGGTCAGATGGGCAGCTTTCCGCAGTGAGATTGTATCTAGTGGACTCTGATCAAGTAAAGCTTCATATACTGCCTTGGCTTCCTGTGTCATGCGGCCTTGCTCGTATTGGGTAAGATAATCTTCTTCGGGGGAACCATAATTTTCGGTCAGGGCATAGAAGTAAGGGGTAACAGCCATCGATAAGATGGTGGCTTTTTTACGCAGAATTTTTGCGTAATACCAGACGTGCTGGCCCAGTAATGAATCCTTCCAATCCCAGGTGACGTGACCCGGATCATCGTGCTCATTCGGAACCGGGCGATCTCCAGATACTGCACCCCACAAACTGGGCAGGGTAATTCCATTGATCGGCCAGAAATAAATAAAACCGCGCTGATTTACATACTGGATGGCTTCGGCTTTCGTTTTGAGTTGAATACCAGGGCGAAATCCAAAAGTGGATGCGCGGTATTCCTTTATTCGATCTACGATGCTCGCCAATGTTTTTTCCTGGCCACAAAAAAATTTGATCTTGCCGTTTAATCGAAATTAACCTTGTGCGGTTTGACTCCCAAAATCATCACTCAGTAGATAGGAAGAAATTAACCGCCGGAGATCACCGGGACAAGCTTGATCTCGTCATTTTCCATGACAATCTCATCATCAGTGATGAGCTGGCCATCACGGGTAGCAAGAACACTATCTGGCTCGAAACCCAATTTTTGCAATGCTTTACGTACGGTGCTCCCGTGCTTAATTTCAAAAACATGTTTTCGAAAAATCATTTTTGCAGTCATGTTTGTAATTTAACCACAAAGCTATCGGATTTACACTCGAATCTTCCGGCAAATCTCTGGAATTCTACACAAAAATGACACAAATTTACCTTTTATTATCCAATTATTAATATTTGAAGCATAACTTTCGGGGATAATTCTCGACTATTCAAAAAAGAGAGTTCAATATTAAACCAGACGAACGTTACATCCCTTCAGAAAAGGAGAATATTTATTAGCCCTACCATGCAGATGCTTAGGGCAGTAATTGATTGCTGTTCAGAGTCAACGCAGATCGAGTGGCACGAGCGTAGAATTTGAGAAACAGCTATGCTTAGAACCATGTCTACCTTTGGTGAGGAGGTGCATGTTGCTTCGTGGTTTTTTAATTAAATCTGGCCTTATTACTATATTTGTCATTTTTGGTCTGGTGACAAACCTGATCGCGCTGGCTTACCTCGAGCCATTCAGCCCGGGCAACCTGCTTTTTCCACTGCAGGATTTTGCTGAACAACAAGGCTTCCACCTGTATTCAAATCCATTGGATCGAGCAAATTACGCGCTAAACCTGCTCGAGCAACGTATCGATGACCTAAGAATCCGAACCGGAACAAACTATGAGCTGGCTGCCCTTCGTTCACTGGACAAGGCAATCGATCGAGCGACTGCTGTTATCAGTCTTGTTCAACAAGGGCAAGGCGAGGAGATACGAACCCGGCTACTCTCGTTGGCACAAGCTGCCAGGGAAAAAATCCTGCTGCTCAAGATTGTCCCTGACGAAAATCGAGATCTTTTCGGAGCTTTTCAAACCAAGCTGGATACCTTGATTATGATGGTTGAAAAACCGGGCGTGGAAAATACTGAGCTGAGCCGGGTGATGAGCATCAGGCTGGAAGATCCAGGTAAAACCGGGGATCCGATCGCTATTGCCATGGTGGCAGGAGGGTTGATCCCATTCCCACCGGGAAGCGCTGGCGCAGTTCATGCTTTTTATCCTTTGGATGGACAACATGTGCTGTTGAGTTGCAGCACGTGCCATAATGCTGGAAAATACATCGGAACCCCTAATAAATGTGCCCCGTGCCATATTGAGAAACGTCCCAACCCACATTACGAAGGCGATTGTGAAGCCTGCCATACTGCCCTGGCTTGGGACGATATCCATTTTGATCATGCAGGCATAGGGAATGTCGACTGCCTTTCATGCCACAAGGATGACACCCCATCAGACCATTATGCGGGGCAATGTTCCATATGCCATGATACTCTGGACTGGACAGATGTAACCTTTAATCATGAAGTTGCCGGTGCAGTTGATTGTGTCACCTGTCACTTAAAAAATTCGCCCAGTGGTCATTTTGCGGGGCAATGCTCGAACTGCCATAGCTATTCGAGCTGGCGAAATGCCCAATTTAAGCATCAAGGAAATGAAAATTGCGTTTCCTGTCACACTAAGGATACACCAGCTAACCATTATGGAGGGCAATGCTCAACGTGCCATTCCACCAGCAGCTGGAGCGGGGCAAGATCGCATGATGGACTGACCGATTGTATCTCATGTCATTCTAAGGATGCACCCGCAGCGCATTACCCGGGCCAGTGCTCAACCTGCCATAACTTCTCTGGTGGTTGGGCTAGTTACCGCGTAAACCACTCTGGTTTGACGGATTGCAGGGCGTGCCATGCAAAAGATTCACCTGCGAATCATTATGGAGGCCAGTGCTCACAATGCCATGATCCAAATAGCTGGAGTGGTGCACAATTTAGCCACAGCGGCTTAAGCGATTGTAATTCGTGCCATTCTGGCGATGCACCGGGTAACCATTATCCTGGGCAATGCTCAAGCTGCCATAACACCAGTGGCTGGAGCGGTGCGGTATTCAGCCATAGCGGTTTCAACGATTGTCGCTCCTGCCATACGAACAATGCACCCCCCAACCATTACCCAGGCCAATGCTCTAATTGCCACGGCACGAACAGCTGGCAAGGCGTGGTTTTTAACCACAACGGCTTCACCGATTGCACCTCCTGTCATGCGAACAACGCTCCTCCAAATCATTACCCGGGCCAATGTTCCGGCTGCCACAATACCAGTAGCTGGCAGGGAGCAGGATTCAACCACAATAATTTCACTGACTGCCAGTCGTGTCACTCCGGAGATGCCCCTCAAGGACACTATCCAGGGCAGTGTTCCAACTGCCACAACACAAATAGCTGGTCGGGAGCAAACTTTAACCATAACGGCTACACCGATTGCACATCCTGCCATGCGGGAAACGCACCAGGCAACCATTATTCCTACCAGTGTTCTACCTGCCATAATACGAATAGTTGGTCGGGAGGCTATTTCAACCACCAGGGTATCACTGACTGTATCTCATGTCACCTGAAAGACCGACCGGATCACCATGACCAGGGCCAGTGCTCGGATTGCCACGGTACGGACCATTGGGGTGATGGAGGTGATGGTATTAACCCTGGTGTATTGTTAGCTGGAATCAGCTGTTCGGCGTGCCATAACGATATCGTACTTGCCTTACCACTTCAGGAGAGAAAGCAATAACATGAGTTTAAAAAACTGGCTGGAAGCAGCCGAAACCAAGAGACAGGTGCTGGTCCAGGGGCAGGTGGTGCCAGACCCATCCCGTTGTGTACAGTGCGGGGTATGCACCTTCCATTGCCCGATCGGTATTGATATCAGGCGCCATGCGTGGATTGGTGCACCAGTCACGGATAGTCGATGCCTGACGTGTGGTGAGTGCGTTCGGCGTTGCCCACGTGGGGTATTAAGTTTCGAACGAACCAATCTGTTTAGCAATTCACGGTTTACGACAGGATGAAACAACCAAAACCGCTCGGCTCTTTAGCAGGGTTTTTTATGACGACTATGCTGTTAGTGGGGTTGGCGCTACTTTTGTGGTCAAAACAGGGCGTGGCGTTCAGCCCTGGCCAGATCAGCGCCAAGAGCAGTCCGGGCGTCAGCCTTAAAGGTTACCAATCACACGCCGAATTTGAGAAGAAGTGCGGCGCCTGCCACGCGCCATTGAGCACAAACCTGGGGGC
Organism: Anaerolineales bacterium; assembly: GCA_003105035.1. Classification (NCBI taxonomy): domain Bacteria; kingdom Bacillati; phylum Chloroflexota; class Anaerolineae; order Anaerolineales; species Anaerolineales bacterium. Next base: position 35,816 of record PQAL01000027.1, read on the forward strand.
AAAATGCCTGGCATGCCACGAAGCCGTCAACCAGCAGATCCAGACTGGACAAGGCATCCACAGCCAGATCGCAAATGTTGCTATGTGTGCAGCTTGCCACCCTGACCATCGTGGCCGAGATTTTGACCCGACAAAGGCATCCTTCCTTCACTTCGATCACTCCACCACAGGTTTCAGGTTGAATTTCCACCAGTTTAATTATGATGCTTCTTCGTTGGGTTGCACCGAATGCCATCAGAATGGTTCCTATAACAGTGTAGACAACCAAATCTGCCTGAATTGCCACGGCGAGCATGACAACCAGTTTGCTGCGATACACCCCAGCAATTATGGTGAAGACTGTCTGGCCTGCCATGATGGAGCAGACCGAATGATAAATTTCGCCCATTCTGAAACAGGCTATCCGTTGGAGGGAAAGCATGAACAGGTCGCATGTAGTGAATGCCATCGTGACAGCAATTTTACCGATACACCGCGTAATTGCCAGGAGTGCCATGCAGAACCGGCGGAGCATAAAGGTGTATTCGATCAAACATGCGAGACCTGCCACTCTCCCAAAGGCTGGTTGCCGGCTAATTTAAATGGGCAGACTTTCACCCACCAGGATACAGTGAAATTCAGTTTGGCATTGCACAAAAAGGATTATGCTGGTCAGGTGATCACTTGCGTGACCTGCCACCCATCTGACTTAAAGTCTTTTGACTTGCAGGTCTGCATCACCTGCCATAAACAGGAAGATCAAACTTTTATGACCGACCATCAGGTGCAATTCAGCAGCAGCTGCCTGGATTGTCACGATGGTATGGACCGGCTCAGCAATTTCGACCACAATACTTTCTTTCCCCTTGATGGAAAGCATACCTCAGTCGATTGTGAAACTTGCCATGCAAATAAGGTTTTCAAAAACACACCGACCGAATGTTACCAATGCCATGAAGAACCAGATATCCACAAAGGTGTGTTCGGACAACGTTGCGCATATTGCCACACGACCGATACATGGAGCCCAGCCACCCTTAAATTACACACCTTCCCGATCAACCATGGATTGGATGATCCAGCATTACAGCTAAATTGTGATACCTGCCATGGGCAGAATTATTATGAATATACCTGCTATAGCTGCCATGACCACCAGGAAAACGAGATCATCCAACAGCATTCGGAGGCAGGTATAACAGAACAAGACATCCCAGCGTGCGTAAAGTGTCACCCAGACGGGATTGTGAATGCGGCAGAGCGCGTGCCGTGAAGGGAAAACGGGAAACTCATGACTAAGTATCTGATCATAGGCGCAGGCGCAGCGGGGGTATCGGCAGCCGAAGCGATCCGCAGCCAGGATCCTGATGGTGAAATCACGCAAATTTGCGAAGAAAACGCTGGTTATTATTCCAGGCCAGGCCTGGCATATTATCTGACGGGAGAAATCTCAGAAGACACGCTTTTCCCTGTCGGCCAATCTTATTTTGAAAGGCTTCGTGTGCACCTGTTTCATAGCCAGGCGAGGAAGATTATCCCTGCTGAACATTCAGTTATACTGCACAATGGGAATACTTTAGCCTATCACAAACTCTTGATTGCAACCGGAGCAAGGGCGTCCCTGGCGAAAGTGCCCGGATTGGAGCTGGAGGGTGTGGTGAAAATGGATAGCATCGAAGATGTGAAACGGATTATGAAACATGCCCACCGCAGGCGTACAGCAGTCGTCGTTGGAGGTGGGATCACGGCGCTTGAGCTGGTGGAAGGGTTCCGGGCGCGTGGGCTTAAAGTTTTTTACTTCCTGCGTGGCGATCGCTACTGGTCAAATGTGCTGGATGAAACTGAGTCACATATCGTTGAACACCGCCTGAAGGAGGAGGGAATTGAGCTGCAATACCAAACTGAGCTGGCGGAGATCCTGGGAAACAAAGGGAAAGTTATCGGTGTGAAAACCACAGATGGCAAGCAGATAAAGTGCGACATTGTAGGGATCGCAATCGGTATCCAACCCAAGAAAGCACTGGCTGATGAGGCCGGTTTGAAAACTGAGCGGGGGATCTCGGTAAACGAATATCTCAATACTACAGACACCGATATCTTTGCTGCCGGTGATGTCGCTGAGGTGTATGACCCGACCATCGGCAAGCCGATCCTGGATTCGCTGTGGGCACCAGCTCGCAGACAGGGCTATACCGCCGGGCTTAATATGAGCGGAAGAAGGAACATCTATATCAAAGGAGTGCCATTCAACGTCACTCGCCTCGCTGGATTGACCACAACAATCATTGGAGCCCTTGGGGGACGGGAGGTTGATGCCGATGTTGTGGGAATCGTAAGGGGGGATAGTGAAGGCTGGCGCCAGATGCCAGAAGCAATCGTCACGCAATCCCGGTTCGATGTAAACCGTTTACGCATACTAGTTGGCGAAGACAAACTGGTTGGCGCTTTGTTGATGGGTGACCAAACCCTGTCTAGAGCGCTCCATCATTTTATCGTTGATCAGGTAGATATCAGCCCAATCCGACAAAAACTGGTAGGCCAAGCTGATCACATTTCAAACGTCCTCGCTGATTATTGGTCGAAAATTGTTGCCAGTCCAATGAGAGAAAACTATGCAACAATCCAGCCGTGAATTGTGGCTATCATTTTTCGCCATCATCCTGATCACGCTCATTTATGTGTTTGTGACGATCATGATTGGGGGAATACCCGGTGCAAGTGATTTATTCGGTCATAGTATTGGGATTATCGGTTTCATCCTGATGATATTAACCGAAACACTTTACACACTCCGTAAACGTAGCAAGAGTGCCCGCTGGGGTAGGATGTCTTCCTGGCTGCAATTGCACATATTCACTGGCCTTGTAGGCCCATATATGGTGCTGTTACACAGTTCGTGGAAATTCAATGGATTGGCTGGATTGGTGATGCTGCTAACGATCGTTATCGTGGTGAGTGGATTCCTAGGTCGTTACATATATACTTCTGTGCCTCGCAATGCGGATGGGATCGAAATTGAAGCGGCTGAGCTGGCATATCAAATCAGGCTAATCGATGGAGAGCTACAAGGATGGCTGGCTTCGCAACCTGACCTGTACCAGAAGCTATCCAAACAGGTATCGCCTGCATCAGTGGGCAGAAGCAGTACGGTCGTATTCACCAGGGCATTTGACGATTGGAATGCACGGGTAGGCTGGTGGCTAGTTAGTAGCAAGATGGATAAGGATGCCCGCAGCCAGGCAAAGCAGCTGAATGAATTGTTGAAAAAAAGCCGTAGCCTTAGACGACAGCTGGGATCAATCGCCATGACCAGGCGGCTTCTAGGTTTATGGCACGCAATCCACGTGCCAGTGGGGATTGTGTTATTCATCGCCGCGTTTATCCATACTCTAGCCGCGATTTATTATGCTACTTTATTACGGTAACAATTCCAGAAGAAGAATAGCCTTGCAATTCTAAATTTAATTGTTGGTACAGCTAGGTTAAAAAGAAAAAAAACTGAAGCAAAATTAATAATGATGCATAACTTTTTGTAGTATTTGGCGACTTTTATTATAGGTAGGAAGATGGTTTACTGGCGAACACCTGGATTCTATAATAGAATTGGGGCTTATCCTATTGGAGTAAGCACCAAGCGAATGCCTGCTAAAGTATCGGAAATTGATCGACTAAATAAACTCGAGCCCCAGGTAATCACAGAAATCCATGACCAGTATTACCCTGAGATTTTCCGTTTCGCGCGTTTCCGGGTCAGTGATGAAACCATCGCAGAAGATATCGCTAGCGAAGTATTTATGCGCTTTCTGGAGGCCGTCAGGAAGGGTCAAGGACCGAAGACCAATTTAAAAATGTGGCTGATCCGTACCGCATCCAATACTATAAATGACCACTACCGGAAAGTATACCGTCACCCGCTAGAGGAATCATCCGACTTTATGGAGAATCGCAAGGATCTGTATTTGATGCACATGGATCCTGTGATATTGACAGAACAAGAAGAGACGAATCGGTCAGTCCGGATGGCGATTAACCAGCTGACCGATATGCAGAAGATGGTCGTTACACTGCGTTTCGGGAATCAATATTCACTGGAAGAGACTGCGCAAATCATGGATAAGGAAATTAATACCATCAAAGCTTTGCAATTCCGAGCGTTAGAATCTTTACGCCGAATCCTTGGTAGTGAGCTGCCATGAGCCGCAAAGAATTTGACACTCTTGAGAGCTGCATTTCGGCACTGGAACATGGGCATCCCTTAGATGAATGCATTAAAACACAACCAAACATTTCGCCAGAAACAACTGAGCTAATAGAACTAGCGGATCGGGTGAGGGTTCTCGGGCAAAACCAAGTAAGTGCGGAGGCCATCATCCGAAGCCGGGAGAAGCTACTAGCCCGGGCAGCAGCTTTAGGTCGCTTAGAGAGTATCGGTGGAGCAGAACCTCAAGAGGATAATTTCTTCCAGAGATTTGGAAAATCTATCAGCGGCTTTCGTTCTATGCACCCAGCGGCAGGACGGTTGTTCATTGTGCTGGCAGGCACACTATTATTACTCATTTTTTCAAGTGGTCTGGTAGTTACTTCGGCGAAATCCCTGCCTGGCGAACCTTTATATCATGTAAAACGAGCAGTCGAAGAGTTGGAGATCTACCTCATTCCTGGGAGTGAGAACCGGCATGAATTCGAGGATGGCTTTAACCAGGTACGCGTGGTTGAAGTCCTCCAGCTTCTTAAACTGCGTCAGGTTCAGCAGATCAGCTTTGAAGGGATGCTCGAAGAAACAAGTGGAGATCAGTGGAGGATCAGCGGTATCCCGGTACTTATCCAGGATGGCACGATGTTTGGTGAAGGCATGGCGGGTGGCAATACTTTTATTCCGGGTTCATACGTAGAAGTGGAAGGATTTACTCGCTCGGACGGAGTGGTGATCGCTAATGAAATCCATCTCCGCGAGTATTCGTTTCATGGTACGGTGGACCAAATAGGTACCAACCATTGGACAATAGCAGGCATTGGATTGGCTACAACCGAAAAAACAATGATCGGAGAAGGCATTGTGGTGGGTGATCGTGTAACAGCCTGGGTGCATTCGTGGGATAGCGGATTATATGCGTTATCGATTACCAAAGATGATACACCTGGCTCAACTCCATCGAAGATATCACCTGAGCAGCCGGACGAATGGTCTGGTGATGATGTTCCAGAAGAGCAATCAATGGAAGGTACGACGGACACCTATCCCATAGTAACAGAGACTACGATAAGTAGTGAACAAGAAGACCTGGATGAAGCGTCTGCGACTCCTGAACCACATGAAAGAGAAGATCAACCATCGCAGACAGTTGAACCGATGCCCACCGAAGAAGAAGAAAATGGGACAGCCTCCCCGGAAAATTATCAGACTCCCGAACCCACCGATGGGCATAGCGTTGACCCATAAATAGATTCTCTCGTAATTTTGCCATTTCCCGCTAATAAACCGGGGAAAACCAAAAACGACCTTGTCGGGTAACCGATAAGGCCGTTGTTTTTATTACGGGTGAGGAAGGGCGGGAAATCACTGAGCTTACCCCAGCCCTAAAACCTTATGCCAAAGCCAGACGGTTTGTTATGCCCCGCTTGGTAAAGTATAAAAAAGACAGAGAAAAAATGTTTTTCCAAATAAGAGAAGAATTCGACTATTCCTTTTTCGTAACTAGTAAATCGGACTTATCCTCAGAAGAACTCGTTTTGGTCTACAAAAAGCCTGGGAATAGTGAGTAATCTATCAAACAATCCAAATACGAAATGGCCGTTGGAGACCTGCTACTCCAATACTTTTGGTCAAATGAAGCGATCTTTCTGTTAATAATGTTGGCGATAATTTGTTGATGCTATTCAAGATGGACTTCGCAAAGGGAACGGAATACCTGAATAGCCCCAAGGCAGTGGTTAACCAAACAAGCCTGGTGTTTGGGTGATGACTCAAGGAAACACAAATCCTGAGCGCGCGGTTCTAAGCGATGTCTAATGATTGGGGGGAAGTGCACTTAGCGTTGATAAGCAACCAATATTCCGTTTAAATCATATGTAAGGAAGGTTTACTGCAATATTCTCACATGCTAGTTGGCCAGATGGTGGCAGATGAACGAGACATTGCCAAAGGCCCGGACCCTGACCACCTGGTAGACCCGGATGCAGTCGTCAAATCATCAGACTTGTAAAAGCAAAGGAGAATGAACAAGATGGCCTTTCTAGTTCCCGTAATTATGTCTAATGAAAAAAGAGAATTGTAGAGAGATGTAGTAAGGTGTGTAAGTAATTCAGATAGATATTTGCAATTTCTTTTTCCATATAGTGAGTCATTTTATTGTTTCGTTATATAATTTCTGTAACCAGTCTACACTCCCGCGTTTGATCAAAAAACTAATTTCTGCTGGTGTGATTTTCGATGTATATCACATGATCAAGCAATTTCCATCGGGGAGGAGGAAGCCCATGCTTTTTACGGGTTCATCACCAAAAACTTGGCTTTGATGATAGATGAGCTTAGCGTCGGATTTGTAAATATCTCTCTAGAGTTGGCTAACAATTCTGTCAAGGTACTTTGCAAAAAGTTCATGTTAGCCCATATGATTTATGATATTATCTGACCGTCAATAACAGAGGACATAGCATTGACCTGGCAGTTTACATCTGAGGTATTGGTTGTTTTACTTACTGCTGCCACTGCATTAATTTTCGGAATTATCAGCTTGCGGTGGTGGAAAACCCCCGGGATCATCTTCTTTTCAGCGATGATGATTGCGATAGGGGGTTGGGCGCTATTTGCCGGTTTAGAAGCTGCAGCCATACCCATCACCCTAAAAATATTCTCGGCAAAAGTGCAATTTGTGAAGGTTGCATTTATTGCTGCATTTTGGTTCCTGCTTATTGTGCAGTATACCCACCAGGAAAAAAAGCTCTCCAACTGGTGGGTTTTTGTATTAATGGTCATCCCATTCTTGTCGATCTATATGGCAGCCAGCGAAGGATCACATCACTGGTTATGGGGTACGATTACCCCGCTATCCAATACACCAGGTGCACCCCTGGAATATACCCAAGCATGGTGGTCTTCAATTTCTACAGCCTACTTTACCTTGCTTTTCTTCGTAGGCGTGTTTATCCTGATCCGCAGGATACTCACTACACCAAAATCGATGTCGTGGAAATCATTATTGTTTTTACTGGGAATCATCCCACCGCTATTAAGTAATTTAGTCTATCAAACTGGCTTGCTTCCAATCAATAATATCCAAATACTCGTGATGGCTGGAGTATGTACCAGTGGTGTGATTTATTTCTGGGGGATATATTACTTCCAGACCCTGGAATATGCCTCATTGTCGCGGGATGTGATCATCGACAATATGAATGAAGGCGTGATCGTCCTTGATTGCCAGGATCGCATCTATAACATAAATGCTACTGCCTTGCATATGTTAGGGTTGGAGCAGCGGGCCGTAAAAAAGAAAACCTTGAGTGACATCATCGCCATCTGGCCAGGTATTGCGGATACCTTCCGCGTACCACATGATTTTGAAACCGAAGTCAGAATCAACGGTGATGCGCCTAAAACATTGAATATTCGAACAACTAACCTGAAAGATAAAGATGGGCGCCCGACTGGCAGGATGGTCGTGTGGCGTGATATCACCCAATATCGCCAGGTTGAAGCAACCTTAAGGGATTCGGAAGCACGATTTAAAGCATTATTTCAAAGTGCTCCGGATGCGATCATTATCACAGATAGAAACAGCCGAATCGTATTAGTGAACAACCAGACCATCACCTTGTTTGGGTACAGCATGCAAGAGCTGCTGGGTAATTCGATTGAGGTCGTCATACCAGAACGCTTCAGAGAGGCATATTACAAGTACCAACGAGCCTTCGTAGATGAAATTGACACACGACCGGGGATCAGCCTGCCTCTGGCAGGTGTCAGGAAGAATAACCGCGAAATCCCCATCGAAATCGCATTAAGTCCGATAAAGATCCCCTCAGGGTTAATTTTTACCAACATTATTCGAGATCTGACCATTCGCAAAGAAGCTGAAGAACAACTCCGATTACAAAGTGTTGCCCTTGAATCAGCTGCAAACGGTATTATGATCACCGACCGCAACGGGAATATCCAATGGGCAAATCCAGCATATACCCGGATCAGCGGATACACAGTTGAAGAGGTGATTGGCAAAAACCCGCGCATCCAAAGGTCGGGAATGGTGGCCCAGGATGTGTATAGTAACTTGTGGCGTACGATCCTCAGTGGAAATGTATGGCATGGAGAGCTGATCAATCGAAAGAAAGACGGAAGTATCATCATAGAAGAGCAAACAATCGCTCCTGTGAAGGATACCTCCGGGCAAATCAACCATTTTATCGCGATCAAGCAAGATATCACTGAACGTAAACACGCCGAAGAGGTGTTAAGCAAGCGCTCGGAGCAAATTGGTACTTTGAACCGGGTCATGCGGCTATTGAGCTCCACGCTCGACTTGTCTAAAGTGCTGGATATGATCCTGCATGAAATCCAGCAAGTTATACCCTATGACAGTGCTTCAGTCTGGCTGTGTAAAGATGATAGCATGGAGATCATTGCCGCCCATGGTTTCTCAAATCCCGATTCGGTCATTGGGACTTCTTACAGCCTGTCTTCGAAAGATAATCCAAACGCGCAGGTGATCCGGTTGCGGATGCCAATCATTGAAGGAGACCTGTTATCTACCTACACGGGATCAAAAGAAATGCAATCCCGCATTAAGAACCGGGGATGGATGGGTGTACCAATGATTATTGGTGATCGGGTGACTGGTATGCTAGCATTTGATAAGAACGTCCCCAACTTCTATACACAGGAGCAGTCTCAGTTTGCGCTGGCATTTGCCTCACAGGCTGCAATCGCGATTGAAAATGCCCGGTTGTATTCCGACGCTCAAAAAGAGCTTGCGGAACGCGTGGAGGCAGAAAAGAAATTGCTCCAGCTTCAGAAAGAGCTAGAAGAGCAAGCGATCCGTGATTCTCTGACCGGGCTGTATAACCGCCGCTTCCTGGATGAAACGCTGGCACGCGAGCTATCGCGGGCTGAGCGCGATAAATATTCGGTCAGCGTGGTCATGCTCGACCTGGACCATTTCAAGACGTTCAACGATACTTATGGGCATGATGTGGGTGACATGATGTTGAAACAGCTGGGCAAGTTGCTGAGCTCACACGTCAGAGCAGGTGATATTGCCTGCAGGTTCGGAGGTGAGGAATTTGTTGTTGTCATGCCGAAAGCATCGTTAACGGTAGCAAGACAGCGTGCTAATGATTGGCGAAGCAAATTTGAAACCCAGGTATTAATCCATGAAGGAGAGGTGTTATCGGCAACACTGTCTGCTGGGGTAGCCGTTTACCCGCTACATGGTACATCCAGCGATGAGATCGTCCGCAAGGCCGACCAGGCGATGTATGCTGCCAAAGCAGCTGGTAGAAACCAAGTACACACTGCGCAATAAGGCAAAAGAGAGAATATGCAAGTAAAGCTAAACCATTTATTTTTATCCACTACAGGTAATACGGAAATCGTCGATATCACTCAAAAGGTAAGTGAATGCATCAGCTCGAGTGAGCTAAGGAACGGCCTCGTCACAGTTTTCTGCCCTTCGGCTACGAGCGGCATTACTACCCTGGAATATGAACCTGGTGTGCTACAGGATTTTAAGCGGATATTTGATGAAATCGTACCCAAGCAGAACACCTACCTGCATAATGAAGCCTGGCATGACGGTAATGGTTACAGCCACATCAGGTCAGCGCTATTAAAAACTTCACTCACTGTTCCGATGGTGGATGGGCGGATGACGCTGGGTACCTGGCAACAACTTGTGTATGTTGATTTCGATACCCGGCCGAGGAAACGAGAGATCATCGTCCAAATTATGGGCGAGTGAGTTAAGTTTAGTTTATGAATGGGGAGTGGAGCTAGAGCATCAAATCTTCTTTTTGAATTAAATTTGCTTATTCCCAGCACTGGTTGATGATCTCTGCAGCATTTTCTGCACCACGCTCCCGGCGGATCTTTTCTCCTAGTTTGCTTGCCGCCGCCAGGATCTGCGGTTTCAATGCTGGGCAAATTGTGCTGGCCAGGGCTTCGGTGGTTCGGCGTTTTTGTAGTATGGGTTGCGGACCTACACCAAGCTTAAAAGCGCGCACACCCCAGACAATTTGATCAATGCTATAAGTGAGATTAATACTCGGCACACCGGCACGAAAACCTGCAGCGGACGTCCCAGCGCCGCTGTGGTGAATGTCTACCGCCATTTGATGGAATAACATTTGCTTTGTTAATGGTCCTCGTATTGGCTGGGAAGTGGTCGGTTAGAGATCCGTGTCTGGAAGCAGTAATTGAGGCCAGTAGATGTCCTTCAGATATGGGCAAGGTGGTAATACAGCGGCGATGGATAAATTGTTTGCCTGACTGATAGTAATATCGAGATATTAAGTTAAGTTTCGGCCCCATGATATATTTGTTATCTTTGATGCTCCGAGAGCGTTGGTATAAAGGTTTATAATGAGTTAACAACCACAAAATGCAAACCATCCGATTATTTGGTTGTCAGACTCTGGCGAGTTCCCAACAAATTGCGTTAGGTTCTATTTAATTACTGATTGGCATAAGTAATGACGGTATATACCATTGTTCACAAAATCTTTATTGTTAACAGAATGGACGAGAATTAATGACATCAATTTCCGAATCTATTGAAATTTACAAGAGGCAATTGGAGCAAGGCGATATTCAGAAAGCTTACCGGGGCATTATGGATTTTATCCTGGCTCTCCGTACTTATTTTCAAAACAGGTATCCGGATTATTACGTTTCGGGGGGCATATATTATGGGTACATGGATATGACATACTTTTCCTTCTCACCAAGGCCCATTAGAGATAAGAACCTGAGAATCGCAATCGTGTTTCTACACGAAAATTTCCGGTTCGAAGCCTGGTTGGCTGGCGTCAACAAAAAAGTGCAAAGTGAGTATTGGAAGTTAATTAAGGGGAGTGGCTGGGATAAGTATTCTCTCGTACCGACAATTAAAGGTGCCGATGCCATCGTTGAGCATATTCTGGTGAAAGAACCGGATTTCAGCAAGCCCGAAGAGTTGACGAAAATAATTGAGCGTGAAACGTTACAGTTTATTCACGATATCGAAGTCTTTTTAGATAGTAAAGAGTGAAAAACCATCTATTAAAAAAGCCATCTCAAGATTACCTGGATTACTTCCGACAAAATGCAATCATTAATAGACCTTATAATCATCATGGGCATTTTAACTTCCATGTCGGAAAGGAAAATGAACCTGCACCTGTTCGTACTAGCTGATGATCCTTATAAAGAAAAATGGTTAAATCGCTAGACTGGGATGTTTTCTGCCTGGCGCATGCTGTTGAAAGCTGCGATTGACACTTCGAGCATATCCATGCCAGGCTCCCGTGTGGTCAGATGCTGCAAGGCGAGGCTGGGTTTGATCAACAAGCGTACAATTTTAGAATCGAGGTGATTGGCTGTCCAGCGGATGTATTCATAAGCGATGCACGCCAGCAAGGGAAGAAATAAAACCCTGCTGACCAATCTCCAGGCGAAAGGTAATGGTCCAAGCAACGAGAAGAAAAGGATCGAGAGTAAGATTAAAGTGAGTAAGAAAGCTGTTCCGCAGCGGGGATGTTCCACAGAGAATTTTGAAACATTTTCAGGAGTTAGTTCAACGCCGGCTTCATATGCATTGATGGTCTTATGCTCTGCGCCATGGTAAGCAAATACCCGGCGGATCTCCGACATTTGACCCACCGCCCAAATATAACCAATCAGCAACATTAATCGCACCAGTCCTTCGAGCAAATTCCCCCACCAGGATCCGATGTTGAACAAACGCTCAGAAAGCTGGCCAAGGGCAGCTGGGGCCAGGAAAAATAAACCCACACCAATCACCAATGAAATCCCTAAGGTGAGATAGAGGATTGGGCCTTCGATTTTTTGTTCTTCACCTGTCTGGGTATTGGCGGAGATGGTGATTGCCCGGATTCCAAGAAGCAGGGCATCCACCAGCATGACTACGCCTCGTAAAAATGGTATTTTAATCAGCCTGCTTTGGTACATGGAACCCAGGGGTTCCTTATGAAGGACAATGCCTTTATCGGGGGCTCGCATAGCGATGGCGACATTGTGTGTGCCCCGCATCATTACCCCTTCAATAACTGCCTGGCCCCCGTATAAGGGAAAGCGCGATTTTTCTGACATCCTCTACCTTTAGATGTATACCTGTAAAAATATCTATCTCTTATTATTCAGCAAGATTGAAATAGAAATGGATAAAGGTATCGATCCCTCGATACCAGGTGGGCAGGTGAAGCTTCTCATTGGGGGAATGCATGTTGTCATCGAGCATGGAAAAACCGGTATTAACGGTTTGAATACCCAGGATGCGCTGGAAATCAAGGACAACTGGCACACTGCCACCCTCGCGTTTGAATACAGGCTGCTTTTGCCATACTTCAGCCAGGGCTTTCGATAAAGCCTGGATATAGACTGAGTTGCGGTCAGAGATCGAAGCAGGACCGCCATGCATCGGGGTGAGCTGCCAGCGGATTGTATTTGGAGCATGAGCTTCCAGATAGAGGCGCATTTGCTGATAGACATCTTCAGGTTCCTGATTGGGAACCAGACGGCATGATATTTTCGCCATCGCCCAGGCTGGCAGGACCGTCTTCGCTCCTTCGCCAGTGAAGCCTGACAACATCCCATTCACTTCCAGGGTAGGCCTGGCACCCAAACGCTCGATGGTGGTATATCCGGCTTCACCAAATAAAGCTGGAGAACCTGTAGCATCAAGGTAAAACTGGTCACCAATCGGGAGCCTGGCAAGCTCGGCCCGTTCTTCGGCATCGACTGTAAGGACCTTATCATAAAAACCTGGAAGGGTGATGCGACCCTGCTCATCATGCATCCCGGCGATCAATTCACATAATGCCTGGGCAGGGTTGAGAATTGCACCACCAAAGACCCCCGAATGCAGGTCATGATCTGGCCCATCGATGCAGAGTTCCATATAAGCCAAGCCGCGCAAGGCATAGGTGATGCAAGGGATATCAGGCGAGATGGCTCCAGTATCAGGATTTATCGCAAAATCAGCGCGAAGTACTTGTTTATGCGTTTCAAGAAATGTAACAAGATGAGGAGAACCTATCTCTTCCTCACCCTCAAAGAGGAACTTAAAATTTATCGGTAGGGTCGATGTCTTTAAGATCGCTTCAATCGCATCCAGAGAGAGCATCAGCTGCCCTTTCATGTCTGTGACCCCACGCCCATAGATATTCTCACCGCGCACATCCGGACTAAATGGCTCGGATACCCATAGATTGAGCGGATCGGCAGGTTGGACATCATAATGCCCATAGAGCAAAGCGGTGGGTGCATCTGGCCCAGCTTGAAACAACTCGCCATAAACAACAGGGTGCCCAGCGGTGGGAAATACCTGAACATTAGTTACCCCTAGAGAGAGTAAATGAGATGCGATCCATCTGGCCGCTCGCATAACATCATCCTTGGCGGATTCGTCCGTGGAAATTGATGGTATCGATGTTAGTTGCTTCAATTCATCCAGGAACCGGTCAGCATTCCGATGGGCATACTCAAGCGCTAGTGAACGGGGGTTAGTCATAAATCTCCTTCTTAGTCAGCAATTGTAATAATGTCATTAATGGATATCGTCCCATCAGATAATATTTCGGCGCGTAAACCTCCACGATCAGCCATGGAAGTGATGATTTGCGGGTGGGTGCGGCTGGCTAAATAATTGCATGGTTCGCATAGTCTAATTCCGTGTACGCGGATCTTTCCAATAAAAAAATCGCAGCCTACCAGGTCATTGAGCCTGATGCCCCTAGTGATGATATTGCGCCGGGTGTCGGCGGGGAAAATTGGGATGCTATCCTCCTGGCGAATCGCATCAATTGCTTCACTTTCGATCAACGTTAGCTGGCGATCAGGGCGATAACCTTCGCCATCCTTTCCTTGTTCTGAAAAATAACGGTCGCCTTGAATACCCTTCCCCGGGATCACATGGACCTGATCAACACCGACCGTTGGCTCTCCCCGTGCGGGAGAAATATAGATTAGTACAACAGTTCCCTCAGGCATGTCCACACCTCGGCTGCTCGTGATAGGCATCATATTCCATATTGAATAACGATGATCCTCAGTGCTTTATTTGTGCAGCGATCTGAGCCAGGTGGTCTGGGGTAGTTCCACAGCAACCCCCAACGATGCTGGCGCCTTCCTTCAACCAGGCTAACACCATCGAACCCATGAGCTGTGGAGATACATCATAAGTCGTGTTTCCCTGGCTATCCAGATGGGGCAAGCCGGCATTTGGCTTGAACCAGATAGGTTTCGTGGTGTTTTGGCGAAGCTCAACCAGGTTTTGCAGGTTCTCATCAAGGCTGCGCCCACAATTAATACCAATGATATCCACTGGCAGTACACTGAGCTGCTTCCCCTCCTGAGCAGGGCTAACACCCATCATCGTGCGTTTCCCACGATCGTAACTGAGGGAAACGATAAGGGGCAAGTCACTTACTTCACGCACACCATCCACGGCAGCAGTAACTTCACCCAGGTCATATTGAGTCTCGATCACCAACAAATCTGCACCAGCGGTCGTGAGTGCCTTTGCCTGTTGGGCGTAGGCTGCCTTAGCCTCATCAACGGATAGCGGGCCAAGCGGTTTTAATAACTGTCCTAAAGGTCCCATTGAGCCAGCATTATAGATATTGGCATCACCGATCGCTTGTGCAGTGAGGCGAACCGCTGTGCAGTTGATCTCATCCAGCTTTGATTCCAGCGAAGTGCCTTTAAAATGGACACGATTGGCATTGAAGGTAGCCGTCAGAATGATATCTGCTCCTGCGTTGATAAAATCGCTATGGAGCTGGATGATCTTTTCGGGCTGTTCCAGCACCCAATTCTCGGCAGTTAACCCACCTGGTAGCCCCCTGGAGATCAGATTCGTGCCCGTTGCTCCATCTGCAACCAGGATCACACCGGTTTCTATTCGAGATAAAAATGGCTGTTTTTGCATAAGGCACTATTGTATCCTTAATTCATGGTTTGAGCATAGGCTGGAGGTTTGAATTTATTGTGAGCTATCGCGCAAGGAGGGAGCAGTCACAAACATCAGATAAAAAACCAATAAAATTGACGTGAACATAATCGTAAATCCAAGGAAGCCCAGGTTATCCAGTGGATTTAGCAGATTTGTGGCAATCTCTTTGATCAATGACCTCGGCTCGATAAGGATGTCCCAACTATTAAACCTGCCAAAACGGCCGAGATATACGCCAAGACTGGCGAGGCTGAGTGCAAGCAAGGCAAAGAACCAGCCAACCAGCTTGCCGAAGGATTTGTCGATCATGAGATGTATCGTGCGTAATGAAGCGATAGCCAGGAAACAACCGGTGAAGGCAAAGAGTGCGATCAGGCTGATATCATACCAAAGCGGGACAGGAGGCCGGGGCTCGAGATAATAAAAATCGGTCACAATATAGGGGGCATTTGGAAAGAATACCAACCATAAGACACTAAACAACAGCACTATCCACCAACGGCTAGGTGTTTGTGCATAAAATGATGAGGCGATTACACAGAATATATAGGGTAACCAGGCAAGAAACAAATTCCATAACAAATTTGAATAATTGTATGAGCCGCTGTAAACTACCCGGAAAGCAAGAAAAGCACACGCCATCAAGGAGGATAAAAACAGTGGATAGAAAGAATATCTCAGGAAGAAGTGGTGCCAGGTTGTCAATGATCTTTGCATGGCTTAGTCTGTCCATTATAAGTGATTTTCACTGCTTTATTTGTGTTAAAATAAACTTGTTACAAGTCGGTGGCTGAGATTGGCGAGCCCGATATTATAGCTTGATTGATCCGATTACGAGCTTGAAGATATTACACTATCTCCGCCGATACGATGATTAACCGACGAAGCAATTTCTCGAATCCAAAAATATTCAGCCTGGTGAGTTTCATAAAGAACCGAGTAGTTTCCAATATGCATCACCGAATGCATACTGGGTTTATATACCTCGGTTCTTTCACTATAGCCGCCTTGAAGCTTACCTCCGATAATATCGCGTATATTCATCGCGGTGGCGAGGAAGGATATGTCAGATATTGATCAACACAACCAAGATGACGACCATTCCAGCGTCCCCCAATGGCTGGATTGGGCACGCGAGATCCAGGCGATTGCCCAAACAGGTTATCATTATGCGAACGACGAGTATCACCGCCAAAGATTTGGGCGCCTCATAGAGATAGCAGCTGAGATCGCCAGTGAATACTCCGACCTGGAATATCCGTACGTGCTGTTGTCTTATCAAGAGCAAATTGGTTACGCCACGCCGCGCATCGATGTTAGAGGTGCGGTTTTTATAGACGGACAATTATTAATGGTGCGAGAACGCGTGGATGGGGGATGGACTTTACCAGGAGGCTGGGCTGATGTGGGTGAGATTCCGTCCAAAGCAGCTGAAAGGGAAGTCTGGGAGGAAGCGGGATATCGGGTAAAAGCCAGGAAGCTGATTGGGGTATATGACGCCAACCGGATGGGACGTCTTGAGCTTTACCATGCTTATAAAATCGTGTTTTTATGTGATTTAATAAGCGGAGAAGCCAAACCGAGCATTGAGACCTCGGAAGTAGGTTTCTTTGAAAAAAATGCACTTCCACCGGTCTTATCAGGTGAGCGAACAAAGCTCAGGCACATCCAGGATGCATTCGATTGTCTGAATGACCCACTCCATCCATCCGTATTTGATTGAGATTTTCCGACATAGAAATTCGGTGGATAACAAAGACAAAACGTGTAGGTTATGAGGAAATAACGAGTAGATAATTCACACGGATGTGAACCAGAGGTGAAAACATGACAATCGGGAAACCGACCATTTCAGTGATTGGCGGTACTGGCAAAGAAGGCACTGGCCTGGCCTTGCGCTGGGCTCGGGCGGGTTATCAAGTGATCATCGGTTCGAGACAGGCAGAGAAAGCAGTCCTGGCTGCGCAAGCAATAAATCACCAATTAGGGGTCAACTCGACGCTAGGTCTGGAGAACGCACAGGCTGCTGAGCTAGCAGAAATCTGTGTTCTAACCATTATCCCTGCCGCCCACGATCAGACGGTCGAGTATCTAAAACCAAAATTGATGGGAAAAATTGTAGTGGATGCCACTTCAAGAGTAGATTACCTTGACCCTCAACCTCCAGAACCTCCAAGTGCTGCCCAACGAGCACAAGATATCTTAGGCTCAGGAGCTAAGGTGGTGGCTGCCTTCCAAAATGTGCCTGCCAAACTGCTAAAGCAAACGATCGATGAACCGTTGGAAGCGGATGTACTGGTTTGTTCAGACGATCATGAGGCGGCGGAGAAAGTAGTGGAATTAGCACACGCAGCTGGTCTATCGGGATATTACGCGGGCAGGCTGGCGAATGCGATCGTGGTAGAAGGGCTAACCTCGATCCTGATCAGTATGAACAAGTATTACAAACAAAAAAATGCCAGCATAAAAGTCACCGGGATAGCTCAATAAGGAAAGCAAATTCATGAAATCCCTGGTACTCAGCGCGCTGCCTGATATCCCGATGGTCCACACCGGTGATGACCTGGCGAATATCATTCTTGATGGACTTTCACTGGCCAGAATTCATATTGAAGATGAGGATGTCGTCGTTATCGCACAGAAAATCGTTTCCAAGGCGGAAGGCCGTTGGGTTAACCTGGCGGCGGTTAAGCCATCACCGAAAGCGATAGAGCTGGGGAGAGTAGTCGAAAAGGATGCACGTCTGGTCGAATTGATCTTGCGAGAAAGCAACCAGGTTTTACGTACCCGGATTGGGACGATTATTGTTGAACACCGCCTCGGTTTTATATGTGCCAATGCCGGTATTGACCATTCCAATGTAGCCGGTGAGGGCAGCATGGGAGATGAATGGGTATTATTATTACCCGAAGATCCGGATAGCTCAGCAGCTTCTATCCGCCAACAATTGGAAACGAGGATTGGGAAGAGATTGGGCGTGCTCATCATTGATTCACACGGAAGGGCCTGGCGGCAAGGTGTGGTTGGGGTGGCAATTGGAATTGCAGGCTTGCCGGGATTGGTGGATATGCGGGGAAGAAGCGACCTGTTTGGTTATAGCCTGCGGATCACCACAATTGGGGCGGCAGACGAATTAGCTGCCGCAGCATCGCTTATTATGGGGCAGGCGGATGAAGCAACGCCGATCATACACGTGAGGGGATTTCCATATACGCTTAGAGAAGGGGCGTTAGGTGAGTTATTACGTCCAAAAGACCAGGATTTGTTCAGATGAAGGATGAATTTTGGGTTTATTTACAACAACTGGTGGACACGAGTGAGATTATTGTGGACCGGCCTAAAGGCAGCATACATCATCGTTACCCAACTAGCCCATACCCATTTGACTATGGCTATCTGAAGGGGACCACTTCCGCAGATGGAGCAGAAATCGATATATGGATTGGAACGCTAGGCAAGAAAGAGGTGGTTGGCGTGTTATGCACCGTGGATCTGTTGAAGCGAGATACAGAGCTAAAAGTCCTTTGTGATTGCACAAGCAAGCAGGTAGAAGCTATCCTAGATTTTATTAATCAAGGGCAGATGAGGGGAATCATGATCCCAAAAGATCAACAAGAAGGAGCAGAACAATGACCTGGATGCCTGAAGAGTACCTGGATTTACTCAAAGACGAAACCAAAGCGTTTGGATTTTTAGCAACTTTGATGAAAGACGGCAGCCCCCAGCTGACACCCGTGTGGTTCAATGCAGACGAGAAATTTATTTATATCAATACAGCGAAAGGCCGGATAAAAGACCGGAATCTACGGCGCGACCCACGCCTGGCATTTGTCATCATTGATCCAAAGAACCCTTACCGATATTTCCAAATCCGGGGTAAAGTCGTCACAATAACGACCGAAGGAGCCAGAGAACATATCGATGCGCTTGCCAAGAAATACACCGGGGCAGAAAAGTTTTCGAGCCAGAATCCAGATGAAGTGCGGGTAAAGTATACGGTCTTGCCAGAAAAGATCCAACTTGGATGATTTTATTTACTGTCTGAATATATGATCAATAATGAATTAACAATCGTGGCACTGGCTGGCGGAGTTGGTGGGGCCAAACTTGCCGATGGTCTGGCGCAGGTGTTGCAACCTGATAATTTAACCATCATCGTGAACACCGCAGACGATTTTACCCACATTGGCCTTCGAATATCACCGGACCTGGACACGGTGTGTTATACCCTGGCTGATATGGCCAATCCTGCCACAGGTTGGGGGCGAAAGGATGAAACCTGGAACGCTTTCAGAGCCTTGTCTGCCATAGGTATGCCAGACTGGTTTCGTCTGGGTGATACCGACCTGGCCACACACCTGGTGAGAGACATGCATTTGACGGACGGGTGGAGCTTGAGCCAGGTAACTGAAGAGTTCTGCCGGATGTGGAAAATCAAAGTCAAGGTGCTGCCGATGACGGATGATATTGTCAGGACCTGGGTATATACAGATGAAGGCGATCTTGAGTTCCAGGAGTATTTCGTACGCAGAAAATGCGAGCCAGTCGTGGGGGGTTTTAAGTTCGTAGGGGTAGAGAAAGCCCATCCTGCTCCAGGTGTGTTGGAAGCCATCCAAGCTTGTGAAGCGGTGGTGATCTGCCCATCCAACCCATGGGTCAGCATCAATCCCATCCTATCCATCCCCGGAATAAGAGGTGCATTATCAAAAAAAACGGTCGTAGCTGTTTCTCCCATCATTGGGGATCAAACTGTGAGAGGGCCGGCGGCGAAGATGTTCAGCGAGCTGGGTATCAAGCCATCAGCATTAGCGGTGGCTTTACACTACCAGGAAATCATTGACGCTATCTTCCTTGACCAGGTTGACCACCAGCAGGCAAAAGATATCGAAGCGCTCGGGATATCTTCTGTTTTGACGGATGCACTGATGATTGATAAAGCAGATCGGGGTAGATTAGCCAGTGAAGTCATTGAATATATTCGTGTTAAACTTAAGGGGACTGAAACATGACATTATGGGCGATCGTTCCAGTGAAACCTTTACGGCGGGGAAAATCCCGGCTGTCGAGTGTATTAAGCTCAGAAGCTCGAACTGCCCTTAACCATTATCTCCTTTCGAACACATTAGAAATTCTGGGGTCAATCCCAGATATTGAATACTCGTTGGTCGTCAGCCGAGACCCAGAAGCCTTAACTGTCGCCAGGGATTATGGGGCGCGCACGGTCCAGGAACAAGGTTCACCCCAGCTAAACGTGGCCCTGACCAGGGCAACGATGGTCGCGGTGAGCCATTCAGTCCAAGCGGTGCTCATCGTGCCGGCCGACTTACCTCTGCTCACCGCGGATGATATCCAGGAAGTAATCAAGCGCGCAAATGACCCACCGGTTGTGGTAATCACACCTGATAGACACCAGAACGGCACAAATGCCTTATTAATCTCACCACCTGGCCTTATCCATTACGAATATGGTCCCGGTTCCTTTGAGAAACATTGCAAACAAGCTGTAAAAGCCGGCGCGAGGCTCGAGATCTGCGAAAGGAAAACAGTGGCACTGGATATTGATTTCCCAGAAGACCTGGAGCTGGCTGGATATGAGCTTATGGACACGAACCGGTCACCTCAACTTATCCCATATGCAGAAAAACCTGGATAAAATTGGAAGACGTTGTAATGATAAAAAACAATCTAGCTATAGATGCCCATATTTCGTGATCGATGTACCTGTAACTAAGGGATAAACCATGAAGCAACCAAATTCCAAGTTATGTTTTGTGTGCGGACGGGAAAATAATCATGGATTGAAGCTTGAGTTTATTGAAATCTCTCCTGGTGAGGTGGAAGTGAACACGATTATCCCCGAGCAATTCCAGGGCTACCCGGGTGTTGTGCATGGGGGAATTGTGGCTGCAATGCTTGATGAAGTCACCGGACGGACGCAGATGGGTGGAAATCCGCCCAGGTTTATGTTCACTGCCAGGCTTGATGTGCGATACCGAAAAAACGTCCCGGTCGGACAACCATTACGAATTTTGGGGCATGCAGGCAAGAGCAGGGAGCGCACAGCATTTGCTACCGGGCAGATCATCGGACCAAATGGCGAGATCCTAGCCGAGGCTGAAACAGTGTTGGTTAATGTGCCTGAAGAGATGACCAAAGAGGTCGATTTAGAAGCACTTGGCTGGAAAGTATATGAAGATCCGACCATTAATGATGGAGAGTAGAGGTAACCATGATCATTGAATATCACCGCCCGAAGACTATAACTGAAGCACTGGCACTACTGGCAAGAAATGAACCAGTTACATATGCGTTGGGAGGTGGTACCGAATTAAACCAGAACAGCGACGAGAAATATGCTGTCGTCGATCTGCAGGATCTTGGATTAGGTGGTATCGCCATTAAAGGGAACAACTGCGTGGTTGGGGCTACAGCCACCCTGCAGGAAGTGCTGGAATATAAAGGTTTAGCTGATGACTTATACTGCAGCATCGAGCATGAAGCCAGTTACAATCTACGCCAGATGGCGACAATTGCCGGGACGCTAGTTTCAACAGATGGAAGGTCTCCATTAACCACCGCTTTGTTAGCGCTTGATGCAAGCCTGGGGATTTTGAGCGCAGTTGACAAAACCAGGCAGGTTCACCTGGGAGAGTGGCTGCTTCAAAGGCATGCTGCGCAAAGGGGAGAAATTATCGGTCAGGTGAGCTGGCCGGTAAATATACAACTGGGATACGAGTACGTGGCGCGCACACCAGCGGATAAGCCCATCGTGTGCGCCGCAGTGGCGATCTGGCCATCCGGGCGGACACGCCTAGCCTTGGGAGGTTGGGGAGCAGCCCCGACATTTGCGTTGGACGGGCCTGAAGCGGGAGGCATTGAGAATGCCGCCCGCAATGCGTATAGCCAGGCTGGCGATCAATGGGCCAGCGCAGATTACCGGGAAGAGATCGCTGGTATCCTAGCACTTCGGTGCCTGGAAAAGCTCAAAAATAACTAGCCTCCTGAAAAGATGTCTTGCATGAAGATGGATCGAAAAAAATATTGTGTTTATTGTAGCGAAGCTGAATGAACTCGATGATTGACGCCGATTTCCAGGTGGATCAAATCCTGCAGGGTGATTGCATTTATTTATTGGGCCGGATACCCGACAAATCCATCGACCTTGTTTTCGCTGACCCTCCTTATAATCTACAGCTCGAGAAGGAACTGTGGCGACCGAATTTGTCCCGGGTAAACGGTGTTGATGAAACATGGGATCAGTTTAGCAGCTTCGAGGCCTATGATCAATTCACGCAGGAGTGGTTGTCGGGATGTAGAAGGGTACTCAAGGATACAGGAACGATATGGGTGATCGGTTCGTATCATAATATCTTCAGGGTGGGCAGGATATTACAAGACTTAGGCTATTGGATTTTAAATGATGTCGTGTGGATCAAGAACAATCCGATGCCAAATTTTCATGGTGTACGGTTCACCAACGCCCATGAAACGCTTATTTGGGCTCAGAAAATTAAAGGGAATCGATACACATTCAATTATCAAGCAATGAAGTCATTGAATCATGAAGGCGCGCTACATGGCAGCGTTCAGATGAGGAGCGATTGGAAACTACCCTTGTGCACTGGAAAGGAACGCATAAAAATCAACGGCGAAAAAGCCCACCCCACCCAAAAACCGGAAGCTTTACTCGATCGCGTGATCCTGGCCAGCACGAGTCCAGGCGACAATATACTGGATCCATTTTTCGGTACTGGGACAACCGGTGCGGTAGCGAAGAGGTTGGGTCGCCATTGGATCGGCATCGAGGCAAATCCGTCATACGTATCCATTGCTCAGGAACGGATTAATCATGTGCTTACACCTGACTTAACTGAAGAGATCACTGCCCGCGGAAATGGCAGAGGAAAGCGGATTCCATTTACCTGTTTGATCGAAACTGGATTATTAAAAGAAGGACAGATCCTGTATTTTGGTCTACGTAGCGACATACAGGCAATTCTTCAGGCAGATGGGAAGATAAAGTGTGGTGAGTTTACTGGCTCAATCCATAAGGTGGGCCGTGAACTACAGAAATCACCCTGCAACGGATGGACTGCATGGTATTATATTGACGAAGAAAGCGGATTCTGGCGGCAAATTAATGAGCTTCGAAAACGCCTGCAAAATGAGGTGGCATCAGGTGATCAATCATTTAGTAAGTCGTGATGAGGAGTTATGAAGAAGTATATTGGCTTAATCATCGGGATCTTAATCTGCCTGGCTGTGATCGGTGCTTCCTATTATTGGGCTACCAGTCTGATGGATTCTGTATATGCCTACCGATCACCACTGCGCTACACACCCCCTCAACCGGGTGAGAACCTTGGAAAACCAATCCCGCGCAGCCTGGTCATCGTTTTGATTGATGCTTTACGGTATGACACATCGATGAATGCAGATGTGATGCCGTTCCTCAATCAACTAAGAAGCGAAGGAGCGTCGGCGTTGATGCACAGCCGACCCCCTTCATACTCTGAACCTGGATACTCGGTCTTATTAACTGGTGCATGGCCTGATCTCAGTGATGGACCAGCCATCAACCTGGATTACGCCGATATCCCCACTTTTACCCAGGATAATATTTACTCAGCCGCACACAGAGCTGGCCTGAGCACAGCCATCTCAGCGTTCAATTGGTTTGAAAAGCTTGTCCCCCAACAAGCTGTAACTGCAAGTTTTTATACCGCGGGAGAAGACCAGGTTGCAGATCAACAGGTTGTTGAGGCTGCCTTGCCCTGGCTGCGAAATGGCAATTACCAGCTGGTGCTTATCCATATCGACCAGGTTGATTACGCGGGTCATCACGAAGGCGGCCCGATTGACCTACGTTGGGATGAAGCTGCATCCAGAGCGGATGCTTTACTCAAAGAGATTGCCACTACGATGGACCTGACGCAGGATACCCTGCTGGTTCTGAGTGATCACGGACAAATTGATATTGGTGGTCATGGAGGTCAGGATCCCATTGTCTTACGGGAGCCATTTGTCCTGGCAGGCAAGGGTGTTATCCAGGGAGAGTATAGTGATGTGCAGATGGTGGATGTTGCCCCCACACTGGCGGCAATCCTGGGAACCAATATCCCGGCTACAAGCCAGGGGCACGTGCTCATCTCTATGTTTGACTTTTCACTAGACAAGGTCGGCGCGATCAACGCTGCTTTAGCTGCCCAACAAGCCCAGCTAGCATTGGCATACCAGGATGCGATTGGTCAGCCAGTCAAAGTCGCTGCGAGTGAAGACGTCGTCACTGCTACCCAAAAGGCGATGGCTGCAGCCGAGAGCACAAAGCTCACCAACGAAAGAATCCCGCGTGGGATTGTTGCGTTTGTTGTAATTTTAGGGTTGCTGGTCCTAGCTGGCTGGTATGCCGGACCAAATTATTGCTGGATGGTGCTTGGCGTGGTTAGTTACCTGGTGATCTTTAATATAAAATATCTGTTCATTGATCAAAAAACGTATTCACTTAGCTCAGTCATTGATGCTACCAACCTGATCACTTCAACAGCATTAACCACTTTGTTGGCACTATTTTTGGGCTGGTTATTGGTGATCCTGGGTACTAGAATTTATCACCTTAAACCTCGCAAGGCGGCAGAGCTGACCATGAAATTTGTTCTGGTAGCCCTGTCCTTCCTGGCAGTGCCGATATTTTTCAACTACTTTATTGACGGAGCTGTTGTGACCTGGGTGTTACCCAATTTCTTATTTAGCTTCTTAGGGTTGATATTTTTGATCCAAGCGCTAGTTGTGGCCTTGATCGGCCTTTTCCTGACAGGAATATCACCCTTGCTGGGGTATTTTTCACAGGGAAAATAAATTTGGAGATATGATGGATATCACGCTTAATATAAATGGTATACCTCGACAATTAATTATTCAGCCCGGTGATACCCTGCTAAAGTCTTTACGGGATCTCGGGTTGCATGGGGCGAAACATGGTTGTGAAAGTGGTGATTGTGGAGCATGTACCGTGTTGCTGGATGGAAAACCCGTCAATTCATGCCTGGTCCTGGCTGCCCAGGCAGTGGGGCATAAGATCCAAACCATCGAAGCTTTGGGAGAGCATCCTGAACAAGGATGGAAAGCCAGCCCGGGTTTACATCCGATCCAAATGGCGTTTGCGGTAAACGGGGCGATCCAATGTGGTTACTGTACTCCAGGTCAGATCCTGGCAGCCAAGCATTTGTTGGACAATAACCCCGACCCAACCGAGGCAGAGGTCCGGCAGGCAATCTCAGGGGTGTTGTGCCGTTGTACGGGGTATGACAAGCCTGTGCGAGCCATACTCTATGCAGCCAAAGTCTTGCGAGACAGAAAGACCGAAACGGGTACTGATGACAAAAAATCGACTGTATTGAATGCGGGTGAATACGATCAGCTGGTCAAAGAATGCCTGCCGAAGCTCATTCCGATCAAAGAAGCAGCAGCTTTCCAACGGGTTGGTAAACCGGAGATCAAGATTGATGCGTTCAAGCTAACCCAAGGAAAACCATCGTTTACGGCTGATATCGATTTAAAGGATTTGTTGGTTGCCAGGGTGCTGCATAGCCCATACGTCCACGCACGCATTACAAACATTGATACCACACAGGCGCAGGCGCTTCCAGGAGTTGCAGCGGTGTTGACGTGGAAGGACATCCCACGCGTGGCTTACTCAACTGCCGGGCAATCCGATCCCATCCCTGGACCGTTGGATTCATTTTCGCTGGATAACAAGGTGCGTTTTGTGGGTGACCGGGTAGCATTCGTGGCAGCAGAAACCGAAGCCATCGCTGATGAGGCCATAAAGCTGATCAAGGTTGAGTATGAAAAGCTCCCTGCATTGCTGGATCCTGGGGAGGCGATGAATCCTGGTGCACCGATTTTGCATGACGAAGTGGATTATGTTAATTTCGCCGGATCTGACCCGAACAAGAACCTGGCCGCAGAAATAAGAATCGATATCGGCGATGTTGAGCAAGGCTTCAAAGAAGCCGATCATGTGATCGAAGCGGATTACGAAGTTCCAAAAGTACAGCAGGCTGCCATCGAACCACATGTCGTTGTCACTTACTGGGATGAAGATGACCGCCTGGTCATCCGCACGAGCACGCAAGTACCCTTCCATGCTCGGAGAATGCTGGCACCAGTCTTGGGTTTGCCAGCCAAGCGTATCAGGGTGATCAAACCCCGCATCGGTGGGGGATTCGGCGGGAAACAGGAAGTGCTGATTGAGGATGTAGCTGCCCACCTCACCATCGCCACACGAAGGCCAGTAATATTCGAATACACACGCGTAGAAGAATTCACGGCCTCGCGTTCCCGCCATCCAATGCGCATCCATATGAAGACAGGGGTGAAGCATGACGGTACGATCACTGCTAATGCCATGCATGTCTTGACCGACACGGGTGCTTATGGCTGTCATGCGCTTACCGTCACCGGCAACACTGGGCACAAGGCCATGGCGCTCTATGTGGGTGATGGAAAATATCGCCAGACGCCCAATATTCGCTTTTATGCTGATATCGTCTATACCAACCACCCACCTGCGGGTGCTTATCGCGGTTACGGTGTACCGCAAGGCTTTTGGGCTGTTGACCGCCACATGGAAAAAATCGCCCAGATGCTCGGGCTTGACCCGATCGATTTCCGATTGAAAAATGCCCTGCATGCCGGTGAGATGCAGCCGTTCAGTACGGCCTGGAGCGAAGGACGAGCGCCGCGACCGGAGATGATCCGGAGCTGCGGGCTAGTTGAGTGCGCCAGGCAGGGCCAACAGGCTATCGAATGGGAAAAGAAATATAACGTGAAGGATTGGCACCAGGTGCCTGGAAAACCTCACCTGCGAAAGGGGATTGGCGCTGCCCTGGTCATGCAAGGTACGGCGATCCCTTACCTCGATATGGGGGGAGCTAGCATCAAGATCAATGATGACGGCTCGTTTAATTTACTGGTCGGCGCAACCGACCTTGGGACAGGCTCCGATACTGTGCTGGGGCAGCTGGCTGCAGAAGTATTGGGTGTTCCCTTGGAAGATGTGATCGTCTATTCGTCAGACACCGATTTTACTCCCTTTGATAAAGGTGCCTACGCATCCAGCACCACCTATATATCGGGGATGGCGGTGGTGAAGGCGGCCAGGCAGGTAGCTGAGAGGATCAAAGCCAGGGCAACCTTGCTGCTTAATAACGATCAACCGGCTGTGAAGGTGGAACCAGAAGCGATCAAGCTACTGGATCGATACGCAATCGCACCGGACGGGCGCAAGATATCATTGGCAGAAATCGCACTGGATAGCCTGCATCATGCCGAGCAAGAGCAAATCATGGCTGTGGCATCGTATTACTCACCCAACGCACCGACTCCTTTTGAAGCCCAATTTGCAGAGATCACCCTGGATATCGAGACTGGCATGGTCACTGCCGATAAACTTGTTTCGGCGGTCGATTCGGGGATCATTGTGAACCCGCTGACTGCCTCCGGACAAATCGAAGGTGGCATGACCCAGGCGCTGGGGTATGCTCTGTGCGAAGAAATGGTTTATGATGAGAACGGAAAACCTCGGGAATGCGATTTTTCCGATTACCACATCTACCAGGCGCATGAGGTGCCTGATTTACAGACAATTTTTGTGGAAACATTTGAAACGAGCCATCCTTACGGAGTAAAAGCCGTCGCAGAAATCCCGATGGATGGGATTGCCCCGGCAGTTGCCAACGCCGTAATGGATGCCAGCCGTGCCATAGCTGGGGGAAGTGGTGTAAATATCGATCAAAATCCACTCACGCCCGAAAAGGTATGGAAAGCGATTAAAACGAGCAATTTAAACCACAATCCTGGCGAACCGTAGGCATTATATACCAGGCAGGGAATTGGAAAACTACCGTGGAAGAGAATGGATGAGGTTATGGCAGATCGAGTATACGTCATCGGTCACGTAAACCCAGATACAGATTCAATCGCGGCAGCCATGGGATATGCCTGGCTGCTGCGTGAACGTGATGGCATGGATACAATCGCTGCCCGGGCGGGAGCAATCAATCCTCAAACAACGTGGATCTTGAAACGCCTGGGGTTGGAACCGCCATTCCTGCTGACGGATGCATCGCCGCGCTTTGAGGCCGTGTGCCACCGGTTGGATAGCATTACGCCTGATTGCCCGCTCAGGGATGCCTGGGTGATCGCCAGCCGTACTGGCGGGGTCGCACCAGTGGTCTCCGAGGACGGCACGCCAGTTGGTTTAATCACCGGTTTCAGCTTATTCCAGTACCTAAGCAAGCTGGTTGGACCGCACCCGGAACGGCGCGAGATGCAGATTACTGACCTGCTAAATCAGAATTGCCTGGAAGCCTGCGACAATAAGGTGCCATGTTTTCAATCCACCACCAGGATCCGCGATGTGATTTCGCGTGTGTTGCGTGAGGAATACAACGAATTTCTGGTCGTCGACGACAAGGGGCATTACCTGGGGGTGACCCACCAGAGAGACGTGCTCAATCCGCCGCGCATCAAAGTGATTCTGGTGGATCATAATGAGCCAGGACAGGCGCTGGGAGCCTTGGAGGAGGCTGAGTTAATCGAAATTCTCGATCATCACCGGTTAGGGAACCATTCTACCCACATCCCAATTCGCTTTACGGTTGACATTGTGGGTAGCACGAGCACGCTTATCTCAGAGAGGATCGAAGACACTGGATTGAGCGCGCCTCCGCAAATTGCTGGGATGCTGCTGGCAGGATTAATGTCGGATACCCTGGTACTCACCTCGCCGACGACAACACCTCGAGACCGGGAGGCAGCAGAACGCCTGGCGCGCTGGGCATTTAAACGACCGAGCCCACTGGCCGGTGAGTCGATCCAAAGCTATGGGCAAGCCATTATTCAGGCGGGCGTTGGGCTGGAATCACGCGACGCAATGGATATCGTCACCACTGACTTAAAGCTCTACCAAGCTGGTGGATTAAATTTTGCCATCGCACAGGCGGAGGTCACCAACCTGATGCAATTATCTGACAACCTGGAGCGTGTGACTACCGCACTAAAGGCCTTACAGATACAGCGTGGGATGGATTTTGCCATGCTTATGGTGACTGATGTGGTGGGGAACTCCAGCCGGCTGGTTTTGGTCAATCCGCCCCCGTTGCTGGATGATCTGCCGTATCCACACCTACCAGATGGTACGTTACAGGCAGAAGGAGTGGTATCACGGAAAAAGCAATTGCTGCCCGTGGTGTTGGGTTTATTAGAAGAATAATCGAGATAGCTATAATATTACTGAGTAAATATGTCAATCTTTAAATCACTGGTTGAACTTGAAGACAGGAATGGTGCTGGTGCTCTGTGTACCATTATTCAGAGTAAAGGCTCGACGCCGCGCCATGTGAGCAGCAAGATGCTGGTATACCCGGATGGGCACATCACTGGAACGGTAGGTGGGGGTGAAGTGGAGAATCGGGTAATCAAGGAAGCGATCAAAGCAATCGCAGACAAAAAGCCTAGATTGCTGTCTTATAATATGGCTGACCCCGAGCGCGGAGATCCTGGCGTGTGCGGGGGTCAATTGGAGATTTACGTGGAACCGATCATCCCAAAACCAGTAATGGTGGTCATAGGAGCTGGTCATGTAGGCAAGGCCGTTGCTCACCTGGCAAAGTGGCTTGGTTTTATCGTGGCAGTCAATGACGATAGAAGCGAATTCTGCAACCCTGAAGCGGTTCCGGATGGGGATTTCTTTTATGCAATGCCGATGGAAGAACTTGCCAGCAAAATGGAGATCACCCCATGGACTTATATCGTGCTGACGACGCGCGGGGTGGATGTTGATATTAAGGGGTTGCCATCCTTATTAAAATCTGAGGCCTGCTATATCGGCGTGATTGGATCGAAGCGAAGGTGGGCCACTACGACGAAAAAGCTAGTGGAAGACGGGGTAGCTTACGAATTGATCGATAAAGTACACTCTCCCATCGGGTTGGAAATCCACGCTGAGACGCCTGAAGAAATTGCGGTCAGCATCATGGCAGAGATCATCGCGTTATACCAGCAATAATTGAGGATTTTATGTGGAAAAACTATCATACCGTCATTTCTACCGAAGAAACCATTCAAATCCTAGAGAGTGAAGGACAGACAGCCCGCATCATTGCGGGTGCGACAGATCTAATGCTGGAAATGGAGCGGGGAGTACGAAAAGGAATAGATACATTAATAGATATCTCGCGCATACCAGGCCTGGACCAAATCCGGTTGGATGAGCACGGTGTAATCCACCTCGGTCCACTGGTTACGCATGGGCAATGTGCGGCTTCCAAGTTGATCATTGAACAGGCATTTCCCCTGGCAAAAGCTTGCATCGAAGTGGGAGCACCTCAAATCAGGAACCGGGGTACGATTGCTGGGAACTTGATCACTGCTTCACCAGCCAATGACACGATCCCTCCGTTGATGGCCTTGAAAGCCCAGATCGTATTGGAATCTGCCCGTGGAAAGAGGACAGTCGCCCTGGCAGATTTTTACCTGGGTGTCAGGCGGACAGTGATGCAGCCGGATGAGATGCTGGTGGATATTTGGTTCCCAACATTAACTGCCCAGCAGAGAGGGACTTTTTATAAACTAGGCTTGAGAAAAGCACAGGCAATTTCCCTGGTGAACGCAGCAGTGGTCCTGTTATTTTCCGAAGGTAAGGTGACAGAGGCTTCGATTACCCTTGGGGCAGTTGCTCCAGTGATCGTACACGCCAAAGCAGCCGAAGAATTTTTAATAGGGAAAGTTCTGGATGAAGACACGATTCAGAAAGCCGCAGAGCTAGCGCAATCAGCTGCGAAACCGATCGATGATATCCGCAGCTCAGGTGAATATCGAAATGAGATGGTGCGAGTATGTACCAGGCGCATTCTGAGTCAGCTGGCGAATCATGAAGAACGAAGAGGATATCCTGCGCATCCCATCATGCTGAGGGCATGCACTGATCGGCATGGATATCATTTTAATAAGTGCGAAAACCTCGCCCAGAGCATCCAACATTCAACGGTGACCATGCTTCCTGCGATTGAAACAACCATCAATGGTAAGCGTTACACCTTCACTTCGGGGCATAAAAAATCACTGTTAAGATTGTTACGAGAGGAAGCTGGCATGATTGGTACTAAGGAAGGCTGCGCTGAAGGAGAATGCGGTGCATGTACAGTTTTCCTGGATGGAATGGCAGTGATGAGCTGCCTCGTGCCAGCAGTTCGGGCACACGGAGCCCAAATCGTGACCATTGAGGGCATCATGAAGGAAGGAATGCTGCACCCCGTCCAGCAGGCATTCATCGATAAAGGTGCAGTGCAATGCGGTTACTGCACGCCAGGTTTCATCATGTCGTCGGTCATGCTCCTGGATGAAATGAAATCTCCCACGCGCGATGAGATCAAGCAAGCCATCAGCGGGAACTTATGCCGGTGCACGGGTTACTATTCGATCGTGGCTGCTGTCGAACAAGCTGCACAAGCTAATTGAGCGGACCAATCAACCGCACCGATAAAAACGGAGGTGGATCATGGGTTTCTCTATGCAGCAATATAAAAAGGGGCATGAGGAAGAACGCTACAAAATTCATCCAATCTGGCGCGGAATTGGCTGCATCCTGTTAATACTGGTACCAATCATGTCCTGGTATATTGCAACATTGTTCCTGGAGAGCAATAAGAAAGTGGTATTACCTTACGAGTTTTCGCAGGTCATTTCCATCCCCAGGATCCATGTGGCAGCGGTTGACAAAATCATCGTTCAAGCCAACCAATATTTTAGCAACACACATTTCATGTTCGGGCAAATTTTCCTGACAGTTATCTTTTCCTTTATCGGTTTTGGGATTATCGCCCTGTTGTATGGGATCATATACCGGATGACTGGTCCGCCCCGCTACGGCCCATTTGACGTGCCTCCTAACAAAGTGTAAAGGATTAAGCTGATGGAAAGAACCGTACCGAGCACTGCTTCTGAAGAAGTTGAGCTTTATCTCCGCACATATTATTCTCTCCTGCGATCCTCTGCAGACGTTCAAATCCGAACCCTGGAAGAAGCCCATGCTGGGATGAAATCGTTATTGCATCCAATGGTGCGCGAAGCGATTCCCGACATGTCGGCATTTTTATATTGCCTACTAAGGCTGCCTGCCTGTATCTCAATGGTCGAATCGGTTGTGCTTGGCCAGAGCATAGAAGTATTCAATCGAGCAGGGTTCAAGGATATCGAGACCTGGGAGTTGGTATCGGCACCTGCCCGCCGGCGAAAATGTTACTTCAATGGTAACGAAGTCCTGGCTTGTTTTATCGCCAGCGTAAGCGACATCGATGATGTAATCCCTATGCTGACCGCTTATCAGATCGAGTGGAATAAAATCCATTGGCTATTGAGTGGCAACCCTTCACTAATAGCATATTTAAAAACCGTGGAGCTTGAAAACGAGTACATCTATCAAGAGCTCTGTAAAACCCTCAATCTACCCAGGGAAGATATTGAGCGGCTGAAGACAGTGTGGGCGGATATGTTTATCGAGAACCTGCTTCAGATAGCTAATCGGTCGCGCAAGATCAAGGTCAGGTTATTAAACGGTTCCATGGTTGAATACCGCCGGGCAACAGATATCTGGTGGGAAGGTATTGCCCAGGTATGTGAGGCGTTAAACGACCGTCCAGTTTATTTCATATCCAGCAACCCTCACAGCATGATTAACTTGTTGTCTGGATATGCCTTCAGGAATAAAAAGAGGTTGATCGATTTTCTGCAGGAAACCGATAACCGGGCATTACTGGAAGAGTGGGAAAATATCCAGGCGCAGCAGGTAGCCTCCAGCGAGGAGAATTTCTTATACTATATCCTGAAAAAATTTCAGCAAACAAGCTCCGAATCAAGTTTTGTGAAGGAGCAGCAAAATGCTGAGGCGGACTGCGGAATCCTGCGCTTCACAAACGAACACAGCTTCGATGTGGATGCCCAAATCATCGAGATACGGCAAATCTGCCCAGATACCCTGGATCCACGGCTTGTCGATGAAGACCTTTCCTTTCTAGGCAAAAGTGATGCAATCCTATTAAATATTGACTATCCATTGGGGATGGCAGCCTACAACATCCTATCGGAAGTGTCGGAGCACGTCGTGAAAGTATTGGGCATTTATATCATGGGGAAGTCGGCCTCACTGAATGGGACTGTGGGGGATGTGGTGATCCCTAACGTGGTTCACGATGAGCACTCCATGAACACCTACCTGTTCAAGAATTGTTTCACAGCCGCACATGTCAGCCCATATTTGATGTATGGAGCTGTCTTGGATAACCAAAAGTGCGTTTCGGTGCGCGGAACCTTCCTACAAAACTCACGATATATGGAAGTATTTTACAGGGAAGGGTACACCGATATTGAGATGGAAGCGGGGCCGTATTTATCGGCGGTGTATGAAATGTACCGGCCCCAGCGACACCCGGTTAATGAAATTGTAAATTTATACGAAGTACCGTTCGATACCGGTATCATCCACTATGTTTCTGACAACCCCTTAGGGAAGGGGAAAAATCTGGGAGCGGGCAGCTTATCCTACTATGGTATGGATTCCACCTACGCTGCCTCGGTGGCCATCTTACGCAGGATTTTCCAATTGGAGCGAGCCCGCTTGGCGGAATAAAAATCAAAACCAGCCGAAATGATTAACTCGAAGAGAGGTGCTTCAAGCTATACCTGTCGCCTGAGACCGTGGGGGTAGAAGTTCTTGACTACGTTCTGAACCCTTTTCCCCCAACCAATCGGGAAACCTTCCACAGTCACCAAGATCCAACCATCTTCGCCCGGTTCAGAAATGCTCTCGCCGGCGAGGTAGGTTGTAAGTCTACGGTCATTCACCGCTAGATCCAGCAGGCGTTGTGCTTGCTCGCTTTTCAATGACATGGCCAAGGAGTGAGAAGGTATAAAGCGATCTTTAGATATGCTTCCCAACCATAAGCCGGGCTTGATCACCTTTACCCCGGAAAACCCAGGAGCATTTTCAGGCACACGATAAAGGTAAGAACCGTCGAGGATCAGCGTTGATTCATCCAGCTCAATGTTCAAATTTGCCTGGTAAAAATCATGCCAGGCAGGCCAGGCTGAGCTGACCTTTTTATGCCGTGGAGGGCGAGACGGGTGGTCCCTGGAACAGCCCTGGCTCATGCCGGGGTGGATTACTGCGGAACCATGTTTATTCAATAAGGCAATGAAATGCCCTTCCGCTGGGGCGTGATGCGGCCAAAGGCGAACGGCATGCCGTAGCGTATGATCGGCAGGAAGCCCAACCCATTCAGGCCTGGCTGGCTGAAAGCCAGGAGCAGCCTGAACCTCAGAAAGCTCAAAATCGGGGTGGTGGGCAAGGAAGTTTACCAGTACATCCTCATTTTCATCCGGAGAAAATGTGCAGGTGGTATAGGCCAGGTAACCCCCAGGCTTGACCATTTTGGCAGCTTCATTCAGGATGGCGATTTGCCGAATGGCACAGCTATGAACCAGGCTGGGTTTCCACTCGGTGCGAGCGATTGGGCTCTTACGGAACATCCCTTCACCTGAACAGGGGGCGTCGAGCAACACCCGGTCAAAAAACTCAGGGAAGGTAACGGCTAATTTACCGGGAGTGTCATTGGTCAGGATGGCATTCGTGACACCGCAGCGTTCCAGGTTCTCAGCCAGGTCCCATACGCGTTTGGGGTGAATCTCGTTTGCGACCAAGAACCCGGTGTTACCCATCAAGGCTGCCAGATGCGTCGCCTTGCCACCGGGTGCGGCAGACAGATCGAGCACGCTTTCGCCGGGTTGGGGAGCTAAAATTAGGGCGGCGGCCATGGCAGATGGTTCCTGCAGATAGTACAGACCAGCTGCATGGTAAGGGTGTTTACCAGGCGTGGTCTGAATAACCTTATCGCCATGAGTATCTACTAAGAACCCAGCAGGGCACCAGGCCACAGGTGCAAGATCGAATTGTTTTTTTTGCAGAAACGACTCAGGTGATAGCTTCAGGGTATTCACCCGTAAGCCAGCAAAAGCGGGCAGAGCGAGTGAATCCATGAAAGACTGGTACTCACCTCCCAACAAGAGCTGCATGCGCTCGAGAAAGGGCTGGGGGAGGGCGACCTCAGCGAGGGAAGAGGATTTCTGTGGTTTTTTCGCCATGCTCCGATGCGCAAGTATTGCTGAACTACATGTCGTTGATAGAAGCTAGAGTTATCCGCGGACAGATTTATCCGTCTTGGATAAGGCTTCATCAAGTATGGCGAATCCGTCTTTGAGCTGTTCCTCGTTGATAATCAATGGCGGGATGACCAGCAATGTGTGCCAATGTGAGTAAAGGAACAGACCATTTTCCAATAGCTCTTTCTTGAGCAAATTCATCTCAGGGCTGCTGCTATTCCAGGGGGCAAGCGGCTCTTTGGTCTTACGGTCGCGCACCAGCTCGATGACACTGAATAAACCGATGGAACGGACTTCCCCAACCGATGGGTGCTGTTCACCCAGATCATTGAGCAGGCGATGAAGCACGGGACCCATTGCATATGCATGCTCGATGAGGTGATCATCTTGCATGACCTTGATGTTGGCAATCGCGGCAGCCAATGAGATGGGATGCGCAGTGTAGGTAAGCCCCCCCTGATAGGTGACATCGTTGTAGGCAGCGGCAATTTCTGGTTTCATGGCGACAGCACCCAGCGGGGCATAGGCGGAGGTGAGCCCCTTGGCCATGGTCATCATGTCGGGGACCACTTTCCAGTGATCGACAGCGAACCACTTACCCGTACGGCCGAAGCCACTCATCACCTCATCCGCAATCATCAGGATATGGTATTTATCACACAGATCACGCACACCTGATAAATAGCCTTCCGGAGGGATGATAATCCCATTGGTGCCAGTGACTGATTCCAACAGGATGGCAGCGATCGTCTCAGGGCCTTCATATCGAATGACCTCTTCCAGGTGATTCAGGTAATCCTGGGTAAAGTCTGCGTCTGATATATCCGGATTGGTACGGTGGAAGGTCGAGCGATAACGGTAAGGATCGAGGAAGTGAACCACACCGGGCATCAAGGTTGGCTCCCAGGGCAGGCGGCGGGGATCACCGGTGAGTGCCATTGCTCCAGCAGAAGCCCCATGGTATGAGCGGTAACGGGTGAGGATCTTATGCTTGCCGGTATAGCCGCGCGCCAGCTTCACGGCATTCTCATTGGCATCAGCTCCACCAAGGGTGAACATGAAATGATCCAGATTGCCAGGGGTAATCGTCGATAATAGCTGGCCAAGGACGGCACGCGGTTTCGTGGCCATTCCGGGGGCAGCATATGGCAGTGCCCTGGCTTGTTCGATGATAGCGTTGATGACGCGTTCATCCCCATGGCCGATATTGACACACATGGTCATGGAATTGAAGTCAAGGTAGCGTTTACCGCTCACATCCCAAAAATAAACCCCTTTGGCACGTGTTACCGGGATAGGCGATACCTTGGCCTGAGCTGACCAGGTCCAGAAGCTGTGCTCCATCGAAAGGGGAAGGATCTCTGAATCAGGGATATCAAACATATTCGCCTCTTCTAACTAGATGTTAAATCAATACTGGTGGAGATAGTGTAATAGCAGGCGGTTGGTGGGTCAAGTACTATTGATAAGGGAAAAAGGTAACACGTGTCAGTTCTACACCAAGGAATAGATTTCCAGCAGTATAATGCTAGGGCGATGCGCACGAAGACCATCACTGCTTATATCGAAATCATCTTCGCCGTGGTTGCGTGGGGGACATCATTCATTGCCACCAAGATTGTATTACGTGATCTTGCTCCAGTCACGGTCGTCTGGGTGCGTTTCGCCATTGGTTTGGTCATCATCGGTAGCGCAGTGGTAGCCAGACGGCAGTTTTCAATACCTAAAAGAAATGAGTGGCCCTATTTCATCTTGCTGGGCTTCCTGGGAATCACATTTCACCAGTGGCTACAATCGACTGCGCTGGTGACCGTGCAAGCGTCCACAACGGCCTGGGTTCTGGCAACCTCACCTATCTTCATTGCAATACTGAGTGTCATTTTTTTGCGCGAGAGATTGGTTTGGTTGCAGGTGTTTGGGATTATTCTGGCGGCAATGGGTGTCTT
The DNA here is from genome assembly GCA_003105035.1 of Anaerolineales bacterium. Taxonomy (NCBI): domain Bacteria; kingdom Bacillati; phylum Chloroflexota; class Anaerolineae; order Anaerolineales; species Anaerolineales bacterium. The sequence goes on from PQAL01000027.1 coordinate 73,125, forward strand.
ACTGGTGGTAAGCGAAGGGGATATCAATAAAGTTTTTAGCGGCCAGTTTGGTACACCAGGGGATATCCTAGTCTTAGTCAGCTCGGTGAACTGGGCAGTTTTCTCGATTCTATCAAGTTCTGGATTGAAGCGATACCAGCCTACCCAGATGATGTTTTTTGTAATGCTGATCGGTTGGATTCTAACTACGGTGCTTTTTATCGCTCAAGGAGGCTGGGCAGACCTCCAACATATCACCCGCACGAGTTTGTTGGGGATTGCCTTTTTGGGAATCATCTGCTCTGGCCTGGCCTATATCGCCTGGTATGATGTTTTGCATGTATTGCCGGCGACGCAGGTAGGAGCATTCTTGAACATAGAGCCACTGATAACAGTACTAGTAGCCTGGATGCTGCTTGGGGAACAAATTTTACCGATTGCCCTGGTGGGAGGGGCGATCATCCTCATCGGGGTCAGGCTAGTTCAGAAGCCACCACCCCAAAAGATGTAAATCGGCATAGTTTGACATTCTCTTGTGATTCAAGTAAACTCAGAGATTGCGTCGAAAGCATTTTCTTGGAGGTTTTGTTGAAGTTTCCAACTCCCGCTCACGAATATGATTTCAGGCAAGCTCTGACACAAAACCGCATCAAAGGTCTGTGGCAGATGATGAGCGGATTCCAATGGTACTATGTCATCGCCACATCCAGCCTGGCGGTGGCGGCCTGTGCGAAGACAGCTACTTTCCTGCTTCTGCGTTATTTTGTGGACGTCGTCCTCGGTCAAGGAAATTACCAGGTGGGCGGTACACTGAGCCGCACACTGGTGATTGTTGCACTTGGTTTCGTGGGATTAGCTACCATTGAGGGGAGTTTTAGCTTTTTCTCGGGCCGCTTGGCAGCCTATACAGCTGAGGGAATCACCCGCAGGTTGCGGAATTTCCTATTCGACCATATTCAAAGACTGGAATTCACCTACCATGATAAGACTCCTACAGGGGAGATGATCGAACGCTGCACCTCGGATGTGGATGCCTTACGGCGGTTCTACAGCGAGCAGATGATCGGTGTAGGGCGGATCATCATCCTGTTTGTAATCAACTTCACTGCCATCATGGCATTGAACGTCAAGCTGGCGCTGATATCGATCATCATCGTTCCGGTGATCGTCATTACCTCGATGTGGTTTTTCAAAAGGGTAAGGACAGCATACGAGAAGTACCAGGAACAAGAAGCGACCCTGTCGACTACATTGCAGGAGAATCTTGCAGGGGTTCGTGTAGTCAAGGCTTTTGCTCGGCAGGACTATGAAAAAGACAAGTTCAACACTGAAAACTGGGAAAAATTCGGGCGTGGTCGAAAACTGGTCACCATGCAGGCCTTTTTTTGGCCCATATCCGATATCGTGTGCAGCGCACAGACATTGACCGGATTGTTCATTGCCGGTACGATGGCTATCCAGGGAACCATCACCGTAGGAACCTATATGGCCTATGCTGGTTTGGTTGGCTGGCTAATCTGGCCGATGCGCAATCTCGGCCGGCTCATCGTCAATACTTCGACAGGAATGGTATCTTTTGAGCGGGTGGTTACGATCATCAAGCACGAACGCGAATCGTTGACCACAGGCGCTTACAAGCCGCAACTACCCATCCGGGGTGAGATGGTATTCGACCGGGTAGGGTTCGCGTATGAGAATAACCCTCCTGTTTTACAGGACATCAGCTTTACCTGTCAGCCGGGTCAGGTGGTGGCCCTGTTAGGTTCGACTGGCTCAGGAAAGACTACCCTGGTGAACCTGCTGCCGCGTTTTTATGAATATACGACCGGTAGTATCAAACTGGATGGGATTGAGCTCAAAGACTACCCCAAGGAATATCTTCGCAACCAGGTCGGAATTGTCGACCAGGAGCCGTTCTTGTTCTCACGCTCCATCAGGGAAAATATCATTTACGGGGTGGGCCGGGATGTGCCCCAGGTGGAAGTGGAAGGTGTAGCCAATTCAGCAGCTATCCATGACGTGATCCTGTCGTTCCCGGATGAGTACAACACCCTTGTGGGTGAGAAAGGTGTGACACTCTCTGGCGGTCAGAAACAAAGAGTGACGATCGCCCGGACATTGCTGAAAGATTCACGGTTATTAATCCTGGATGATTCCACCTCCTCGGTGGATACAGAAACCGAAGCCAGCATCCGTGATGCATTAAAGGATCTAACACCCAAGCGAACAACCTTCATTATTGCACACCGTATTCAAAGTGTGATGAATGCCGATCTGATCCTGGTGATGGATAAAGGCCGGATCATCCAAAAAGGGACGCACGAAGAGCTGCTTACCCAAGATGGCATGTACCGCAAGATATATGAGCTGCAAACGCGCATTGATGAAGAGCTGGAAATGGAATTAACCGAAAGTTTGACGAAAGAGTAAAACGTGGCCGAAATTGAGCTAGAAGAAGACGAGTATACCAGCCAGATCACTGGAAAAACCATTTCCAGGATTATGGGGTTGACCAAGCCACACTGGAAGTGGGTGGTCGGATTTTGGGTGATGATCGCCGGCACATCGATACTGGATGCGATATTTACATATTTAAATAAAAACATTATTGACCAAGGTATCATTGCACAGAACCAGTCAGCACTCGTCAGGATATTGGCGATCTATGGCAGCTTGATCCTGGTTCAATCATTATGTGTATTCTTTTTCATCTTCCTGGCAGGAATCCTGGGTGAGCGGATTCAATACGACCTGCGCAAAACAATGTTCAACCATCTTCAGGAGTTATCCCTGGCTTTTTACAGCCAGACCTCCGTGGGCAGATTGATGGCGAGGGTGACCTCAGATTCAGGGCGGGTGGCCGATCTGGTCACCTGGGGATTGGTAGACAGCACCTGGGCGATCATGAATATCGTGACATCGACGATCTTCATGCTGATCATCAATTGGAGGCTGGCATTGATCGTTCTTCTTGCTGTTCCAATCTTGCTGGTCATTGCCATCCAGTTCCGTAAGCGCATTCTGGTGGAGTTCCGCAGATCTCGGAGAGCGAATTCGAAAATCACCGGTGCGTATAACGAAAATATCAGCGGTGTACGCGTGGTCAAAGCGTTGGGACGAGAAGCAGAGAACCTGAAGGAATTTGAGGTGCTCACCGATGAAATGTATAACTCGAGCTATCGGGCGGCCTGGCTGTCGGCGTTATTCCTGCCAACCGTACAAATCGTATCGGCAGTGGCGTTGGGTTTTATCGTCTGGTATGGCGGTTTACAGGCCAACCTGGGTATCATGACCATTGGAGGCATCCAGGCTTTTGTGAGCTATCTCACCTTCATGATGTGGCCGATCCAGGACCTGGCACGCGTGTATGCGGAAATGCAGCATTCGGTGGCATCGGGCGAGCGGATCTTCACCCTGCTTGATGCGCGACCTGAGGTGTCTGACCGATCAGGCGCAGTGGATCCCGGCACGATCAAAGGTGATATTGAGTTTGACCATGTGGATTTCACGTATGAAGACGGTAAACCGGTCTTAACTGATTTTTCCCTGAAGATCAAACCTGGCGAAATGATTGCCCTGGTTGGTCCAACCGGGGGAGGGAAAACTACGATTGTCAACCTGTTGTGCCGTTTTTATGAGCCGAAGAAAGGCGTCATCCGGATAAACGGGCGTGATTATACCGAGTTCACTTTACATGGCATCCAATCTCGGGTGGGGATTGTGCTCCAGACGCCCCATCTATTTTCAGGTACGGTGCGTGAAAACATCCGCTATGGCAGCTTGAATGCCACAGACGAAGAGGTGGAGAAGGCTTCAAAATTGGCAGGAGCACATGACTTCATCCTGAATTTTGAAAAACAATACGACCAGGATGTGGGGGAGGGTGGTAATCTGCTTTCAGTTGGCCAGAAGCAGCTGGTGAGTATCGCCCGGGCGATTTTAGCGAAGCCGGACATCTTCATCATGGACGAAGCCACCAGCTCAGTGGATACATTAACAGAAGCGCTGATACAACGTGGAATGGAAAACCTGATGAAGGGACGGACCAGCTTCATCATTGCCCACCGTCTATCGACAATTAAACGGGCAAGCCGCATCATCGTGGTCGAAGATGGGCGGATTACCGAGATGGGCACCCATTACGAGCTACTGCGTGCTCGGGGGCATTACTACCGGCTATATACCCAGCAATTCCGTGAAGAACGCGAGCTGGAATTCGATCCATTTCTATCCGGAGCAACTTCCTCAGCCGATTAACCAAGGAGAAATAAATTAGTACCCTGCCTCCAGTTGTTGCTGGAGGTTTTCGATTAATTTCTGAGCAGAGTATAATAATCATGGCGTAACGAAATCGTACCGATCAAACATTGGAGCGAGCTATGAAGATCATTGGAGAGCCTGTTCAGCGCATTGATGCATACGGGAAAGTCACCGGAGAAACCCTGTATCCTGGTGACATAGAACTTCCCGGCCAACTTTACATGAAAATATTATTTGCCGGTAGACCCCATGCCATCATCCATTCCATAGACACCTCACAGGCAGAAGCGACCCCGGGTGTGATCGCAGTACTGACCGCTAAAGATGTACCGGTCAACGAATATGGCTTGATCTACAACGACCAACCCGTGTTATGCGGTCCCGGGTCAGCCAAGCCATATACCGACCGGGTACGCTTCATCGGCGACCAGGTGGCATTGGTCATCGCCGAAAGCGAGGAAATCGCGGCCGTGGCTCGTGACTTGATCAGGGTTGATTACGAGGACTTGCCAGTCATCACGGATGTAGAACGCGCCATGGGGGACGATGCACCACAGTTGCATCCTGACCGCGGATCCAATATATTCTGCCACTATCGCATCCGCAAAGGGGATGTCGAAGAAGGATTCGCCAAGGCAGACGTTATTGTTGAAGGTGAGTACCATACACCCTGTCAGGAACATGCGTATTTACAACCTGAAGCAGGTGTAGGTTATATTGATGAAGAAGGCAGGGTGACTATCCAGGTTGCGGGACAATGGACGCACGAGGACCAGGCGCAAATCGCTCACGCACTGGACATCCCTGCCGATCAAATCCGTGTGATCTACCCGGCGATCGGTGGGGCATTTGGCGGACGAGAAGATATGTCGGTGCAGATCGTGTTGGCCTTAGCTGTTTGGAGACTGCACCAGCGCGGAATTGAGCGGCCGGTGAAGATCATCTGGTCGAGGGAGGAATCGATTATTGGTCATCATAAGCGCCATTTATATATCCTGAAAACACGCTGGGGTGCCACGAAGCAAGGAAAGCTCACAGCTGTTGAGGTGGAGGTGATTGCTGATGGTGGCGCTTATATCTACACGTCTACCAAAGTGCTGGGAAATGCCACGTTGATGTGCACCGGGCCGTATGAGATCCCGAATGTCAAAGTCGATTCCTACGCAGTGTACACCAACAACCTGCCAGCCGGAGCATTCCGAGGTTTTGGTGGACCACAAGGAGCCTTTGCCGCCGAAACCCAGATGAACCGCCTGGCTGAGAAACTCGGCATGGATCGAATTGAGCTCCGGAGAAAAAATGTATTAACTGAAGGTGCCTTATTATCGGTGGGAACACCACTGCCAAAAGGTGTGACTATCGATAAAGTCGTCGAAAAGTGCGGAGAGGAAGTTAAGCGATCGGTAGCAGTAAATGAACCTGCAAAGGAATCCCACGTGTTGCGGGGCACCGGATTTGCGTGTGCGTTTAAGAACGTTGGGTTCTCATTCGGAGCACCAGAACAATCGGAAGCTACTGTGGAGCTGTTTGGGGGCGGCGAAATCGAAAAGGCCATCCTGCACCATGCTGGGGCTGATGTTGGTCAGGGGGCGCACACCGTAATGGTACAAATCGCCGCAGAAACACTCGGCCTACCGATCGAGAAGGTCAGCTTAATTGCTTCTGATACAGCATTCACAGGGGATTCGGGCAGTGCCTCGGCATCGCGGTTGACCTTCATGGCGGGCAACTCCATTAAGGGTGCGTGTGAGCTGGCGTTGCAGAGATGGGAGGCAGAAGACCGACCTGCTGGGGCAACTTACCTTTACCGGCCTCCACGTACGACACCACTTGATCCGCAAACAGGAAAATCGGAGCCTAACTTTGCCTACGGTTATGTCGCCCAGGGAGTTACGCTGGATGTTGATACTGAAACCGGGTATATTCACCTTCAAGAAGTGATTTCAGTTAATGATGTGGGCAAGGCGGTGAACCCATTGAATGTACAGGGGCAAGTAGAAGGAGCAGTCGTTCAAGCGACAGGATATGCCGTCCTGGAGAATTTCATCCAAAAGGATGGATACGTGCTCACACCATTGCTATCCACTTACCTGATCCCGACTGTTGATGATGTACCTCAGCAGGTAAAAGCCGTCATCCTTGAATATGCTGACCCAATCGGTCCGTATGGGGCGCGCGGAATGGCAGAAATGCCCTTCTTACCCCTGGCAGCGGCGGTGATCGATGCTGTTCACCAGGCAACAGGCGTATGGTTCTTCGAATTCCCACTGACACCGGAAAGAGTGTTGAAAGGATTGGGCAAATTATGATCGTCCTAATCCGTGGCGGGGGTGACTTAGCAAGCGGGGTTGCATACAGGTTACACAAGTCGGGTTTTAAAGTTGTCATCAATGAGCTGCCTAAACCCCTGGCAGTCAGGCGGCAGGCGAGCTTTAGTGAAGCGATTTATGCGGGTGAGATGACAATTGAGGAGGTAACAGCAAAGAAAGTGGCTGCCATCGATGATCCGCTGCGAATTTTACAGCTGCTTTCGAAAGGACGCATACCGGTGCTGGTCGACCCAGATGGAAAATCCATTCAATCCGTCCATCCTACGGTCATTGTGGACGCGCGCATGTTAAAAACAGCACCTGAGCCATTGCGGCATTCTGCGAAGCTTTATCTTGGCTTAGGCCCTGGGTTTATCGGGGGAGAGAACTGCCACGCAGCCATAGAAACGCAGAGAGGGCCGTGGCTGGGAAGGGTGTTATGGGACGGACCAACCCAACCTGACAGCAGCCTCCCAGAGCCCATCTCTGGAAAGAAATCTGAGCGGGTGTTGTACGCAATGGTCAGTGGTAATTTGACACCACATAAGGCAATTGGTGACCTCGTTGAAGCAGGAGAACCTGTGGCGGAACTGGCTGGGCAGGCTGTCCTGGCTCCGTGTGCGGGTGTCCTGCGTGGCCTGATTCATCCTGATGTGAAAATTCAGGCGGGAATGAAGATCGGGGATGTAGATCCACGGGGTGACCCACAGCTATGCAACCATGTATCAGATAAAGCCCTTGCGATTGGAGGGGCAGTACTTGAAGCGATCCTATCTAAGGCAGACATACGCCCCCATTTATGGACGTAATGAGAAGAATGTGAAGGTACCAAAGTATAACCTTCGATTGCATTTATCTTAATAAACGCCATGCAGTTAATCACATCACTAAGATATAACCAACCTTTTGCTATTGCGTTCGTTGGCGCCGGAGGTAAATCTACTGCGATCTTCACAGCTGCAAAGCAGTTATTAACAGCGGGTAGACAGGTACCTTCCCAAAAAACTGTCCTCCTAACGACGAGCACCCATTTTAGTGCCTGGCAAGCAGATCAAGCTGACCATCATCTAATATTAGTTAATGAAGAGGATGTCCGCAATTTAAGGAAGAATCTTCCAAGTGGGATCGTGCTGCTGACTGGCAAGCGAGATAGCAACTTATTAGGAGGATTAAGCCAGCGATTGCTAGACGACCTCCACCAATTGGCTGAGAGCCAACAACTTCCCCTGCTGATCGAAGCAGACGGGTCGCACATGCACCCGATCAAGGCTCCAGCAGAGCACGAACCAGCAATCCCCGGTTTCTCACAGGTGGTGGTAGTAACGCTAGGAATGCAAGCGCTGGGCAAACCCGTGGGCCTGGAATGGGTGCACCGACCGGAGCAATTTTGTAAACTCTCCGGCTTGCGACCAGGGCAGGAAATTACAGCAGAAGCCATGGTTAAAGCTTTTCTGAGCCAGGAAGGCGGGTTAAAGAATATTCCCAGGTCAGCGCGGCGGATTGCGTTGCTCAACCAGGCAGATACCCCAGAGCTGCAGGGAATAGCGGGGAGAATAGCGGAAATGCTCATCCCAGCCTACCAGGCTGCCATCATCAGCTCGCTGGCACCGGTTAGCGGGCGAGCACAGCCCAAAAGTAATGAAACTGTAACAGGTGAAGATGCGATCCACGCAGTGGTAGAACCGGTTTGCGGGATCATCCTGGCAGCAGGAGGTTCGAGACGGTTTGGCCAGCCAAAGCAAATCTTAACCTGGCGCGGCGAGCCGTTGATAAGGCATGTAGCGAAAACCGCCTTGCGAGCAGGATTAGACCCGGTGATTGCGGTGTTAGGGGATGCGATGAAAGAGATCGTGCCCAGCTTAAAAGACCTGAATGTTCGCATAGCCAATAATGAGCGATGGATGGAAGGTGTGAGCACTTCCATATGCACGGGGTTGGCTGGTTTGCGCGAAGATGTAGGTGGCGCGGTATTCCTTCAGGCAGACCAGCCGCAAATCCCGAGCCAGCTGGTAAAAAGCCTGGTAGAAGCACACCGTACCACGCTCGGTCCGATCGTTGCCCCTCAAATCGATGGAATGCGAGGCAACCCGGTCTTATTTGATAGGGAGACATTTCCAGCATTATCCGGGCTGGATGGAGATTGGGGGGGTAGGGCCCTGTTCAGTCACTATCCAATCCAGTGGATCACCTGGCACGACCCAAAGGTCCTGATCGATATTGACAGTCCTGAAGATTATCGGAAATTCCTCGAAGCTTTTCCCGAGACAGAGGAGGTTGCATGATCAGCGCAATCATCCTCGCCGCCGGCCAATCGATACGGATGCGACAGCCTAAACTGCTGATGCCCTGGGGTGAGACTAAAGTCATTAGAAGAGTCGTTGACAGCGTGATGGAAGGGGGCATTAAGGATATTTGTGTGATCACTGGGAGTCTTCACAACGAAATTATCAAGGTTTTAGCTGACTCTCCTGTACGTATACAGCAAAACGAGGATTATGCGAACGGGGAGATGCTGACCTCGGTCCAGGTGGGTCTGCATAGCTTGAGCGATGTATCGGAAGCTGCCTTGATTGTGCTGGGTGACCAGCCGCAGATTAAACCTGAAGTTACCAGGGAGATCATTGACCGGTACCAAAAGACTCACTATCCAATCATCATACCTAGTTACAAAATGCACCGGGGCCATCCCTGGCTGGTAGAGAAGTCGATGTGGCCATTTATCCTAAAACTCACACGACCGGATACTCTGCGTACATTCTTGAGTATTAGCGAAGATAAAATCGACTACATCACGGTAAATACGCCTAGCATCCTGCAGGATCTGGATACCCAGGAAGATTATCAACACTACAAACCGTGATAAACTGCGAGTTTCTTACCCTTGTAAACTTGTTTCACATATGCTATGGTTTAAAAAATGAACAATAACCGCTTCTGGAAGTCAGAAAAAAAACGATCCATTTATCGAAACCCGACCAGGCGATGGTGAGGCTTCGACCTGTATTTCAAGGATAACCTTATGGCAGGAGTCATCCGCGCATTTATAGCCATTGACTTATCGACTGATATCCAATACCGATTAGATGAAGTAATGGTGAATTTTAAAAGCCTTTTACCTCACAGCGCGGTCCGCTGGGTACCGTCTGCCAACATCCACCTTACTCTAAAATTCCTGGGGGATGTGTCTTTGTCTAACTTAACGATCCTCACCGACATGCTCCAGACAGAAATATCTGGACATCACCAATTTGATATCAGCGTTGGTGGCGCAGGAGCATTCCCGAATAACCGCCAGCCGCGCGTTATCTGGGTGGGGGTCGAAGCTCCTGCAGAGCTAGCAGCTATCCAGAATGGAATTGAAACCACCACCAGCCGGTTGGGGTATGCCAGGGAAGATCGGGCTTTTTCGCCTCATCTGACCCTGGGCAGAGTATCACGGAACGCAACTTCCCAGGATGCAAAGATGATCGCAAAAGTATTGGAAACTACCAGGGTAGGTTTCCTTGGAGCTACCTGCGTTGAAAAGGTGCATCTTTACCGGAGTGACCTGCAGCCATCTGGCGCAGTTTATACTCATATTTTCTCTGCTTCCTTGATAAAATAAGGGTAAATCTGTATGAAGAGGTGAGATCTGGAAACATTGGATATTGCACGCGAGATCGTTAATCAGTTAGAGGAAAAAAAAGGCGAAAATCTGGTATTGATCGATATTAAGAACCTGGCAGTATTTGCCGATTACTTCATTATCTGCTCAGGCACAAGCGACCGCATGATAGGGGCTCTGGCAAGCTCAGTGTCTGAGTTCATCCACACCAAATACCAATTGCCTGTACACACTGAAGGTGAACCACGCGAGGGCTGGGTCTTGATTGATGCAGGGGAAATTATTATTCATGTCTTCTCACCTGAGCAGAGAAATTACTATAAATTAGAAGACCTGTGGTCGCACGGAAAAGTCCTGCTACATTTGCAATAACCGATTCTCATGCAATGATCGAGAGCGACTATACCATTCGCACTGTACTATCCGCTGACCGTTCTCGATTGGCAAATCTCATCCATTTTGGGACGCATATCCACCAGCACCTGGATTGGAAGGCACCCCTGGATTGGATCGGGAGCAGGCCATATTTGTTGTTAGAAAGCAGCCAGGAAGCCCTGGCGTCGTTGGCCTGTCCACCTGAATTACCAGAAATCAGCTGGATCAGGCTTTTTGCCAGCAGCTCGCAAATAAGCGCAGGCAAAGCATGGGAACATTTATGGAATGCCACCAGTGAGGAGCTGCGTGATAGGGGTGACATTAAAGTTGCCGCGATATCGCTGCAAAGCTGGTTTAATGATTTGCTAACCGGAAGTAAATTCACTCACACAGATGATGTAGTGGTTTTATTGTGGGAAAAATTCACCTCATTCCCCGATGCTTCTGCTAGCCAATGCCTGGTGAGGCCAATGCTACCTGAAGACCTGGAGAGAGTTACCAGGATAGATCATGCTGCCTTTGATTCGATCTGGAGAAACTCATCGGAATCGCTAAGCCTGGCATTTCAGCAATCCTCCCTGGCGAGTGTCGCCGAATCTGACGATCGAATCATTGGGTACCAATTCAGCACCGTGGGTGCCATGGGTGGGCATCTCGCCAGGCTGGCGGTAGAGCCCTCCATGCAAGGAAAAGGAATTGGGTATTTGTTGATTCACGAGGTATTGAGTCAATTTAATAAACTGGGGGCAACCCACGTGACGGTGAATACACAGAAGAATAACCAGGCATCCTTAACATTGTATGCCAAGGCAGGATTTAAGCTTACAGGTGAGTCTTACCGGGTCTACCAAAATTTTCTCCAACATTAGCAAGCATACCTAGGTTTTTGTTTACTCACCAGAAATAATAAGGGGATTAAGAAGCGAGTCAGACGCAGGATTTATACTAGACAAAGATGGGTTCTCGTGGGAAAATTCTCGCTTGACTATTTAAACAGGAGTGACATGCATGACCCAAAGTAGACGTGATGCTATCAAGGCTCAGAGGACCAGGAAAAAACGCCAGCAACGAATGAACACAATACTATGGGTGGGGGGATTCATCCTCATCGTTATATTATTGTTAATCTCTCCATTGATCTACAACTTACTTAAACCAGCAGGTAGTTTTGTTCAAATAACACCTGTTGCGAGGCCGATGGAGCATGGAAAGGCAATTGGCAATCCAGATGCTAAGGTAAAAATCACAGTATATGAAGATTTCCAATGCCCAGCCTGTAGACAGTTCACCGAGCAGATCGAATCGCAGTTAATCCAAAGCAGCTATATCACCAACGGCCAGTTATATTACGAGTTCATGCAATTTCCGTTCATTGACTCTCAGGTTGTGACTAAAGAATCGCTACAAGCCGCCAATGCCAGCATGTGTGCAATGGCTCAAGGTAAATTCTGGGATTATCATGACATCTTATTTGCCAATCATACAGGCGAAAACGTTGGAGATTTTACTGACAAACGTTTACAAGCATTCGCGGAATCGCTGGGGTTGGATATGACCGCTTTCGACAAGTGCTTTAAAGCCAATGCGTATTCTGCTGAGATCGAGAATGAATACAACGATGCTATCTCCCTCGGGATAAACAGCACGCCAACAGTATTGTTGAATGGCAGGGAGATCACGCCTGGGCAAATCCCTACATTTGAGCAGATAAGGGCTGCCATCGATGCGGCGCTGGCGGGTGGTGGATAAACTACTAAAATGAGATCGTCATAAGCACGCTCTCTTATTTTTTTCGCAGGTTTTTGTTATTTCTTTGCTAAAGTAGGGGCTGAAGCTCCTGAAGCTTGATTTTCATAGAGCTCGAGGATAAAACATAAGGAAGACAAGCGGTTCATGTATCGCTGGATCTCTCTATTTTCTAGTTCTTCTGCAATCACCAAACGGGCGATATGCCGTTCAGCGCGCCTGACGACCGTGCGGGCAAGATCGATGGCTGCCCCTGCCTTGGAATCACCAGGGATGATAAATTCGTCCGGAATAGAAACCATGGAAGTAATCAATTCGATTTGCTCTTCCAGCCAGTCAACCTTCTCGTGGTTGATTGTTCGGAAGCGAACGGCATTCTCAGGGGATGCCGCGATCTCTGACATCACATGATATAAATCTTTTTGGACAGTCAAAAATATGGAGGCTGCTTCCTGGGTTGTACTGAGTGTGCGGGCTACTGCGATAGCTGCGTTGGCCTCATCCACTTCACCAACAGTCTCAATACGCAGGTCACACTTGGGAACCCGTCCCTCGCCAAGTAAGCCAGTATAGCCATCATCGCCTTTTTTGGTGTAAAATTTTGTCATGGCAATAATCTACCAGAAAGGAGTGAACCTATGCAAATTCGATGTCAACACTGCCACCGTCCATTCGGTCTGGATAAAGTCATCGTTCATGCCGCACTCGACCAGCTAGCTAGTGAACATCAGGGGCATTATAACGTTCATTGCCCCCATTGTGGGAAGTCAAACCAGGTTTCGCGGGTTGAGCTTCAACGAGCAGCCCCTGATTGGAAGGAAGCAGCTCAACCGGACAGCTAAAAAAGCGATACGAAAAAGGTGTATCAACGGATACACCTTTTTGTTGTATGTTAGAACAGGACCATCGCCAACTCACGACGATACTGTTGTGTGAGGGAGTGGTTATCACTTAACACTTCAAATAACCCCAACAGAATCACCCTGGATGCGTCATCGTGGTAGTGCTTGTCTTGGCGGAGGATGTCGATCAGCCCATCCATGGCAGCCGGTAAGAATCCCCTTTTAATTAATTGAATTGCGTTATTGTAGGCTGCATTGAGTGGATCATCACTGTCCTGGACATGGATGGTGTCATCTGCCAATGCATGGTAGAGCGGTTTGAGCAGCTCCAAGCGGGCAAATTCCGGGCTGGCTGAAAAATGGTCCATCAACCGCTTTGCCTCTGAATATGCGCCTTGCATCAAGCATGCCTTAAACAATCCCAGGAGGCCTGCCGGATTGTCGGGGGATTTTTCCAGGAACTGGCGAAAAGAGTTTCCGGCTTCATTCCAGCTCATCGATTCCAGCTGGCTCTGGCCTTTTTCCAATAGCAAGTCGATCTGGCTCGGGGCCAGATTGCGGATGAAATCGCGGATGCGTGGCTCTGGCTGTAACCCCAGAAACTCGGAGACAACATGCCCGTCACGAAATGCCTTGACGTTCGGGATGCTCCTCACGTTAAAGCGTAATGCCAGGTTGGGGTTATCATCCACATTCACCTTTGCCAATCGATAAGCACCTTGAGCTTCCTGGGCCAGTTTTTCGAGCAGCGGAGTGAGCGTCTTACATGGGCGGCACCAGTCAGCCCAGAAATCAACGATCACAGGGACCTGGTTGGAGTAAGCAACCACTTCGTATTCAAAATCTGCTTCGTTTACAGTTTTTATGAAATCTGATGTCATATTCTGAGAAATCTGTCACTCGTCTTCAGGGGCAATTGTGCCTGGCTGGTTCACTTCCAGCACTTCACCATGGACATTGATTTTCACACGAAACCCCATCATCCCCATATAAGCGCGACCCTCTTCGGGAATCCCAGCCTTAAGCACTGCTTCGAATTGCTGATCCATGTTCTTTAGCTGGTTTTCGATCAGCGCTTTGGAGAAGATGTCGTCTTGACCGAGCATCTTTGCCGTCTGTTCTGCCAGCTCGTCCTCATGACCTTCAATCATCTTACCCATCGACATTAAGACCTGGCGATCTACTTCTTCTGAGGGGATGTGGCGGTGAAATCCGGCATCATTCACCACATAGCAGGGTTCATTACCTACCAGGCTGACGTCCACGGGTTGGTCATCTTCATCAAAGATCAAACCTTTAAAAAGTGGTTGATATGCCATTTTGAGTAAACCTACCTTTATCAATATTCACGTCGATTTGCGAATCGCTTGGTAGATAGAACTGCGTCATCATTCGATGATCTCTACAACTGTTCCTGTTTTTTCATATATTTCTTCCTGATCTGGTGGGATATCAGGTTTTGTCCATAGATACAACCATTTTGATGCTTGAGTGGTCAAATTGATACATCCATGACTGCGAGGTTTTCCAAAATTATTATGCCAGTAAGTCCCATGGAATGCAACCCCTTCTTCTGTTATATAGCAATTCCAGGGTACACCAGGTAGATCATAACTGTTGGCGGCCAGGTTACCACGTGCCATGTGGCGCGAAGCACGCTTGTGAAAAATCGTGTGAGGGCCGGTTGGGGTAGAAAAATCACCGTTGCTGAAGACCGCGCCCGAAGCCACACGAGCCATATATACCGGCGAATCATATTCAAAGGCGATCATCACTTGTTCAGGGATATGGACCTCAACCCGTTTACGGTCTGGAGGGACGTTGGGAGATATGGGCGTCAACTCCTCGGCAGGGACGATGCGGATATGATGGGCGAGCACATAATACCGTTCTTCCCACTTGTCATCCTGGACCTCGTACCACTGGTTCCCCAAAGAATCGCTGACAATAGATATGATCCAGTAGGTTGTTGCATAATAAAACCGGTAGGCGACTGGCTCATCATTGCCCGGATCCTGGTGAGCATCGGTAAATGGTACGGTGACTTCACCTAATGTACCCTCGGGAGGGATGTGTGAGACAATAGGGTTGGTGATGGTGAACACGGGCTGGATCGATCCGGAGTGTACATAACCTTCAGCACCAAGCTTGTACCATACCATATTGAACGAATCGATAGACTTGCCGACCGTAAGCCCGGTCAGGTGAAGGACTGTATCGTGCCAGTACCGGTTAACCTGAGTCCCATCAAACGAGGGAGTATCGTAGACAATCACCGATGGGTCAAGCACGCGTCCTTGCTGGTCGGGAGGTAAAGACTTAGCCAAAGATTGGGTATCATGGAAACCCTGGAGATACTCCTGGAGGTTTTCCATGGTTATCGCACTTGTTTTGTTTAAGGGTATGGGTATAACCATTCCGAGGGCGGCTGCTAGACCAAGGCTGCCTAGCTTTAAAAATGACCGCCTTGTCAGTGATCCTGAAGCAATATTATGCTCCTGCATCAGCCTTACTCGTGAATACTTACCAGCGTACCCACATCTGCCCAATAAAAGAGCCATTCAGCATCTGGTATGGTGAGGTTGATACATCCATGGCTCATAGGAGTACCGAAATTACTATGCCAGTATGTTCCATGCAAGCCATAACCAGAATAGAAATACATCACATATGGCACATCAGGCAGATAGTATCCTGGACCAGCCATATCTGCATAGACATATTTCACATAAATATGGAATTGGCCAGTGACGGTAGGATGCTGCCAGGTTCCGGTAGAGACCAGGAAGGATGCCACAATTTGATCACCTTCATAGGCATAGGTCATCTGATCAGATAAATCTACATCGATCCAATGCTCCCCTCCACCTGATGACGGGGGCTGATATTCTACCGGTTCTTCGATCGGGTAAGGTGTATCGGTAGGATAGGGAGTGAAGGTGGCAGTGGGAGTGTCGGTCGGTGTTGAAGTTGATGTCTCCGTAGGCGTGGCAGTTGGCGTATTGGTCGGTGTGGGTGAGGGGGTGATGGTCGGGGTATTTGTGGGGGTGGGTGTATTGGAGGCTTTGGCAAGGCCACTCTGGGGTGCCATCAGGACGTCCGGCCCGGTCAGCAACGTGGTGACAAAAGCGCCTGTAGCTGGCGACACCAGGGCGCTGGTCAGAACTACGATCATGCCCAGGATCAGGAACCACCAGAGATAGCTAAGGTGTTTTTTAGCTGAAGGTTTAGCAACTGCCGCTGCCTGGATGGATTGCGCCTGGGGTTGCCTGGCAGGAGCGTTTTGGAGCTCCACCTGGGGTTGTGCCCGCACTCGTTTGACCGCCCAATGCAGTCCTTGTTTGGCTCGCTCACTGTTCGGATTGATCGAGAGAGCTTTCTCAAGGTACTCGATACTGGCGCGAGGTGAAGATACCGCGGCCAGCCACAGCCAGGGTTCTTCGATAGTGGGATTAATACCGGCAGCCACGCGTGCCCAATACCTGGTTTGCGTATGGTCACCCTGACGGTATGATATCCGGGCGTTCTCTAATGCCTGTCGAAGAAGTTCAGCTTGATCACTCATGGTACCTGGGTTGCTTCAATGGTTTCATTCCGCACGAAGCATAATATGCCCGAAGTGATACCGGAGGCAATTTCGTCGGGTTTTTCGGTGATGATTTGGTGATCCAGGTTCATAAAACCAGTCTCAATGATCGCTGCTGGTGTGTTCGGATCGATTTCATTGAAAGCGTGGTAATTGGACATATCGCTGGTCACACTGCCAGTGTGGAAAGGTAAGCCAGTGGCCGCTTCATACCGATTCCGAAGGCATGAAGTAAGCCTTTGGGCTTGTTCCGGATATTTGGTCGAGATGGCAGCGGCAACTTTAAAACCAGTAGCCTGATCATTGATATATTCACAAGAATCGGCGTGGATTGACACCAATGCCAATGCTCGGTAATCAGTCAGGCGGGGATCAAATTCTGCCAGCAAGTCAACATCATATCCCTGTTCGATAAGCTTTTCGCGCACCAGGCTGCCAATATTCATATTAAGTTCAACTTCGCGGGTGCTACCCAATGCTTCTGAACAAACTGCGCCTGAATCATTTCCGGAGTGACCGGCGACAATTCCTATCCTGGGTTTCGAACGCGGCGTTGTAGTAGGCACCCCGGGGACCGGTGTCAGCTTCTGAAACTGCAAGGCGCTGGTAAGCTTGTCGGAGAGCCCGCCAGGCAACAATCCAGGTTCGGTCCAGGCTGTGAACAAGGTGGCGATGACAAATGCCACCACGATGATGATTTCAAGCTGGCGGAACATACCGCCAGAATTCCCTTTGGGATTCACAGCTATGGTTTGCCCGGAATTTTCGGTGGAAGCGTTAGAGGCTTTGTCCATCACCTTGATACTACCTTATTAATTATTTGCTGGCAAGTGTTTTGTCCTTGATAGCACTTGACGAGGGATTGATGCAATTGTATAGTGTAGCTGAATTTATTATGTTACCAGGAGAGTGCATGTATGGTGCCAGAACAACATCTATCGGAGGCCGACCGGACCTATTTATTATCGCTGGCCAGGCAAACCATTGAAAATCATTTACGGGGTCACAAGGTACCTGCATTGGATTTTGAAAGACTATCTCCTCAACTAAGAGCGGATGGAGCGTCCTTCGTCACCCTGACCTACCGGGGATATCTTAGGGGTTGTATCGGTTCACTTGAGCCGATACAGAGCCTGGCAGAAGACGTGCGCGAACACGCCCTGGATGCAGCCTTTCAGGATTATCGCTTTCCACCTGTTCAACTCAAAGAGATGAATGAGATCGAAATTGAAATATCCTACCTGACCAGACCGGAACCACTCAAGTATACAGACAGTGATGATTTACTGAGGAAAATTCGACCGAATATGGATGGCGTGGTTATCCGCGACGGGGTGAGGCGAGCTACCTTCCTCCCGCAAGTATGGGAAAAAGTACCTGATCCTGAAGAATTCCTGGAGCAGCTATGTATGAAGATGGGAGCCCCAGCCGACACATGGAAAAGGAAGAAGCTTGAGGTATTAACTTACCAGGTCGAAGAATTTCATGAGTGAAGACAATTATTTGATTTAGTCTTCATCACCGAAGTCGAATAAGGGTCCGATTGACTGTCGCGTGTAATTGCGGAAAATTGCGTCCGCGATCAGCGGAGCTACAGATAAGATCGTCAGGTTCGGAGGACGTTTCTCAAAGGGTATCGGAACTGTATCGGTAGCGATGATATGCGAGATTTGGGGGATGGCTAATAATTGCGGCAGAGCATCTCTGAAGAAAAGCCCATGGGTACAAACCGTTATGATATCTTCGACACCGCTGGCTACCAAATACCTGCTCAGTGTTATTACAGAACCGCCGGTAGCTATTTCGTCATCATATATGATGGCGCGTGTAAACCCAGCAACCTGTTTGCCGATCAAATCGCCAATCAAAACCTCGGTATCGGAGATACGAGTTTTTTCTGCTGAAATGGATGACAAATTAAAATTGTGAGCAAGGCGAGCAGCAGACCCTGCACGACCGTAATCAGGGGCGACGACGATCGTGTTGGTGTGATCAAATTTTACCTCGTGCTGAAGCTCGCGGAGGTGGTTAACAAAGATTCCGCGCGCAGTCAGGGGATCGGTGGGAATCCTGAAGAACCCATGCACTTGGGGCGAGTGGAGTGTCACGGTCATGACATGTGTAGCCCCTGCTGTTTCAAGCAGGTCAGCGATGAGACGGGCGGTGATGGAAATTCGCGGGGCGTTCTTTTTGTCTGATCGGGCATATGAAAAGTAGGGGATGATGGCGTGGATTTCGCGAGCGCCAGCTCCTCGAGCAATATCTAGCATCATCAGCAATTCGAGGAGATGCTCGCTAACGGGTGGAATTAGCGATTGCACGATGTAGACCGAACGGGACCTGACACTGGCACCTAACTGTATATACAGGTTATCGTTGCTAAAACGAGAAAAATGAGTCGTCTCTAGCGGGATGCCAAGGTGTAAGGCGATGGAGGCTGCTAATTCTGGATGAGAACGTCCGCTAAAAATTCGAACATCATCGGGATTGAGCTGACAGTCCATGAAGTTAGTCCTTTATATTTTTACGACCGTGTGGTGATCAGGTGATAGTTAGTCTCTCCTATAGATTATACAAGCAATGGCAAAGGAACGCAAAATAATCAGGACATTATCTGCCTGATGAATTTCTTTTATCTCGAATGATTTGGACTATTCGGAAGCAGATGAAGGCGCTAAGCTTGTGTTAATCACCTGGGGTTGATGATTAGCAACGGTAATATTTTGACCATCAGGAAAGATGACCAGGGTCTTTTTATCCTGGTGGACAACGGTAAGACTACGATACTTAACCGTGACTGGCCAGGGAAAGGGATTGCCTCCCAGAACTTCTATCTGATGTGGATTGATAACTTTTATCCCAGCAATCTCAAGGAATATCCCCACGGGTATCAGGCTGGTCAGTATGTTCGCGGCACCTATTGGCTTGCCTGTCTCTATGTGGTAATTCTGGTGAAAAGCCAGATCCTGCTTAAGAGACAGTTGGACTGCTTTCATGATCCTGGAAAACAGTTCTGCCGCTTTTTTCCGCTGGCCGTAATATAGCAAACCTTCCAGGACCATGCTAACTGCAGGCAGGTGGACGAGGGAATACTTGGGTTTGCCTTCTGAAATTTGCGGACCATTGAGCCAGGCATTCAATCCATATGGGCCGAGGAATTTTTTCTTATTCAGGATGGTAAGGTTGATCAGGATTTTGGCTTTTTCGGCAGTCGGTATATGAGCCCAGAGCGGCATCAGGAGGGTGTGATCGAATATTCTCAGGTTTGTGCTTTGGATGTCAACTTCATCTTCTGCTGAAATCCCTGAAATCTCGACCTGCTCAATACCGCGATAAATATATTTACTCGTGTAGCTACCTGAATTCTGAGACCAGCGAATGTCGGCGGGTGTGATATGGTCCACACGGTGGGTGCCTGTCTCTGAAGTACCATGCAGATAGATGTGTGCTGGCCGTGTACCTTCCTTTGTGCACCAAATGCGGATGACTGGTCGCAGTGGCTGATCGAATTCTCGGTGAATATCAACCAATCCTGGTCCATTGCGCTTGCCAAGTACCTCGGGCGGAAGGGATAAATGGGAATCGCGATCTCGATACTGGTAGCATGCGGTGCTATCATCCCAACTCTGGTCGATCATCGATTTCAATTCAAGGGAGATGTTTTCCAGGTGCAGGACCGACTCGCTGTTGCCGATCTCTTTAGCGATAGAAATTAAGGACAGACTTTCCTGAAAGAGATAAGAGCATAGTTCCGGGCTTTCTACACATTCAATATTGAGCCAATCTGGCGACTCGCCGTGGATTGAAAAAATGGGGTGATCTTCGAACCCCGTTTGAACTGGCTGATCCCATTCTGGAATGGTGTCGTTATCCCGGTCGTGTGGGGCGTTGAACCAGGAATTGAAGAACGATACTAACTGCGGATAAGACTTGCGTAAAAAATCGGCATCCTTCGTATATAAATAATATTGCCAAACCATGTGAGAAATTATGGGGGTTGCCAGTAATTGAGCACGCTGGCCTGCCGCGCCGGGCTTCAGATCGATTTCGCCAGTATCAGCTCTTGAATTGATAAAGCTATAAAGGAGTGCCTTCACCACGCCTGGTTCCCATGGGAGGAGGAAGTGAAGTAAATAATGTGCGTCGAGTGGTGTCAAGCCATTCCACAGGTGAGTATAATCCAAGCCATTTTTAAGGATGGAATAACCCTGATCAGGATTTCTCGCATAGACACATAATGGCGCATTCCCATCGCTGCCTGGGCTGATCAAAAGCTGGTTTACGATGACTTGGGCAAGGCGAAAGGCATTATCCCATTCATGATTTCCAGTGATGATCTCAGGCTGTTGCGAATCAAACCTGACAATTCGGGCATATTCGGCATCCAAATTATTTTCAAGCATTGACCTAGCATGTTCATATGAAGCAGGTGTATCAGCAAGTGCAGCATGACACCAATGCATTGTTTGTTCTTCACGCGGGCGAAGGCTGAAGGTTGAACTTAGAGAAGGAAAGGGGCTTTTACCAGATTGAGCACCGCCTAATAGATAGAGTAATGGGGTCAGGTTGGCTGTTTGTCCAACCAAAATCGTGGTCAAACCAATCTCAGTGGCTGCCATCCGATGTCCATCTTCAGCGGGGATTAGAAGCTCTGCCCATTCAACCTGGAATTGGCAGGTATCATGACTGGCATTCACCAGCCTGGTTCGGCAGCAAACTGCGTGAGAGTCGGGAACCCAATACTCACATATGACGTTTAACCATGAGAATGGTCTAAACGATAGGCTGAGGTAATTCGCGTAATATTGGTGGATGGTGATCGCGTGATGAAATTCAGCCGGGTTATTGATGACCTGGTCCTTGAAGATAAACCTGGGAAATATGCGACAAAGCGGTGCCCGGAGGCCAAACGTGGTCTGCAAGGAGAGCGCTGGAGGCTCAGAATTCCCCAGATTAATCTCCCAGATTTGATCATCGATATATTCGGTTGGGTTTAATCTTGCATCTGCAGCGATGGTTAACTTGATGGGCTGCTCAGGAGAAAAATTCCATTCACGCATTCGGATATTGTAAGGGTAATTGGAATATTGGTCAAAGATATATTCTGCAAAAGGGTAATGTTATAATCTCCGTCCGGTGTATTCATACTTTGTAGAAAACTACGGAGGTCAGCATGGAAATCGTCAAAGGGCAGCGCGGCATGTGGTTTGAAGAGTTTATCGTTGGTCAGAAGGTCATCTCGGCAGGCAGGACCATCACCGAAGGCGATATTGTGACATTTGCGGGTTTATCCGGTGATTATAACCAGATCCATACGGATGGCGAATTTGCCAAGACCACTCCATTTGGGCAGCGAGTAGCACATGGATTGCTTGGTCTCTCCATTGCATCGGGCTTAGCCATGCGGACCGGTGTGCTGGAAGGCACAGTCATCGCTTTCAGAGAGATCAATAATTGGAAGTTCACCAATCCAATTTTTATCGGCGATACCGTGCACGCAGAACTAAACATCCTGGAGACGAAAGCCATCCCACGCATTGGGGGTGGATCACTCATTATCGAAATAGCACTGAAAAATCAGCGGGACGAAGTTACCATGAAAGGAACATGGACGGCATTGGTTGCCAGCAAGCCTGAATAAATATGTCGAATCCTGAAATTCCTGGTGAACCTCAATATATCAGCAAACGCTTCCGCAGATTGGCGAATTCGAGCGAGGAGTCAGCTGAGGATATTTCGCAGGAGGACTCTCCGTCGCATGAAGATAACATAGCTGCCGAAGATAAAGCGGATAGCGCGCACGAAAGCACAGTTTCACCAGACCAAACCAACGAAGAAAATTATCAGCCAATGACAGGTCAGGAAATACCTGGTATCGTACCGGCTGGTAATACTTCATCGGGTGGAGATTTGAGTGGAACACCAGAACAGGAAACGAAAAAATCCAGTCTTGTTGTGCCTGCATACACGAATAACCAGAAAACATCTGCACCACTGGCAATCGATGAATACGGAATGCCAATCCCAGCACGGGTTAATCACCAGAACAACTCAAACCTTAAAGGAACCCAGGTGGGGAGAAGCATTTCAGCACCTGCTCAAGCTGGCTTAAAAACGAATGAAGGCAATAAGAATGCAATTAATGGCCAGCGTAATGGGATAAACGTAAGCAAGGTGAAAAGGAAGAATAAGCGCGCAAGAGCGCTGATCAGCCGTGAAGAAGGCGCAGGTTGCTTCATCCGCATGCTGATATTAGCCCTGATTGCTGGCATAGTTATCCTACTTATCGGCGGTTCTTTCGTCCTTTATGAATATTATAAAATCGCAGCGACTTTACCCAGCGTTGCTGACCTGCAGCAAAGGGCATCGACATTTGAGACAACCAGGATATATGATCGTAATGGAAATCTATTATATGAGATCCTGGACCCTACTGCAGGAAGGCGGACCTTTCGGACCCTGGATAAAATCTCCCCGTACCTGGTAGCTGCAACGATCGCAACTGAAGATAAATCCTTTTACAGCCACCCAGGTTTCGATTGGACTGCCATTCTCAGGGCGTTCTGGCAAAACTTCCAGGGTAGAGGCACAGTATCAGGTGCCTCCACGATCACCCAGCAACTGGCCCGGTACCTGTTACTATCTCCGGAAGAGCGTAACGAACACTCATACATGCGCAAAGTGAGAGAAGCTCTGCTGGCAGCTGAAATCACGCGCAGATACTCAAAGGACCAAATCCTGGAGCTTTATCTGAATGAATTTTATTATGGCAGCCTGGCCTATGGAATTGAAGCTGCGTCTGAGACCTATTTTGATATGACCGCAGACCAACTGAACCTGTCACAGGCTTCATTCCTGGCTGGCTTACCACAAGCTCCGGCAGTCTATGATGTGTATCATGATCGCGAAGCTACCAGGGAAAGACAAAAGCAAGTCCTGACATTGATGTATGAAGTAAGCAATGAACAGGGTTGCATTTACGTCAGTAACAGCCCGCAGCGGGTATGCGTTGATGCTAATACGGCTGTTTCAGCTTATACTGACTTAGAGAACTACGAATTTCACGCCCCCGACGTATTAATGCGCTACCCACATTGGGTGAACTACGTTCGCTCCATACTTGAAACACAATTTGACGCACAGACAATCTACCGGTCTGGTTTTTCTGTATACACGACGCTTAATCCTGATCTACAGGACAAAGCAGAAGCAATTGTTAAGCAGCAAGTCGATTCATTGGCTGAATATAATGCCACGAATGGTGCTTTGGTCGCCATCCAGCCATCCAGTGGTGAAATCCTGTCAATGGTTGGATCGGCAGATTTTTACAATGATGCCATCGATGGCCAGGTAAACATGGCAACCAGCCCAACCAGGCAGCCAGGATCATCGATCAAGCCAATCACCTACATTTCGGCATTCGAAAAAGGATGGACACCGGCAACATTGATTTGGGATGTTCCATCGGAATTTCCACCATCCGGGGATCCAAACGACCCACGACCACCCTATGTTCCCGTAAATTATGACGGAAAATTTCATGGCCCCGTCACGGTTAGATCTGCCCTGGCTAATTCATTCAACATACCTGCCGTAAAAACCCTGGAATTTGCCGGCATCTATGACGACCCAGCCACGGCTGAACCGGATGGTATGATCAGCACTGCGAAAAAAATGGGGATTACCTCGCTTACTCGGGATGATTATGGCTTATCACTCACCCTCGGTGGGGGTGAGGTCAGCTTGCTAGAGATGACTGGAGCATATTCTGTGCTGGCGAATGATGGCAGATACGTTCCGCCGGTAGCAATCTTAAAAATCCTGGATCACACTGGGAACAAGGTCTTCGAATACACTCCCGCAGCCGGGGAGCAAGTGATCCGGCCTGAACATGCCTTTCTGATCACATCAATCTTATCGGATAATGAAGCACGGACACCAATGTTCGGCCCTGGTTCAGTGTTGCAATTGCCTTTTACAGCTGCAGCCAAGACGGGCACTTCCAATGACTACAGAGATAACTGGACCCTTGGATACACGCCTGACCTTACGGTGGGCACATGGGTGGGGAACGCAGATTATTCACCCATGCAAAACATTTCTGGAGTGGCCGGGGCTGCCCCGATCTGGGCGCAGTTTATGGAGGCAGCTATTCCGCAGATCACCAGTGGTAACCCAACGCCATTCTCAATGCCAAGTGGCATCGTTGAGCGGGTGATTTGTGAAATCTCCGGAACCGAGCCTTCTCAATGGTGCCCCGATCAACGAACAGAATATTTCGCTGCAGACCAGCTACCCTTACCCAGTTCTCAGGACCTGTGGACGAAGGTCAATTTGGATACCTGGACGGGCTTACGCGCTTCTAGTGACTGTCAAAACTTCACCAAGGAAGAATTCGTGGTCAACGTAACGGATGCATGGGCAATTGGCTGGATGCAGAATGATGCACAAGGGCAGGAGTTCGTCAGGCAAATGGGTTTTGATGACCCCGTTCACTTTGCGCCTACACGCGAATGTAACTCCAACGACCCACAAGCAACAATCGAATTGTCATCGTTGGCGGAAGGGCAATCTATCACAGTCTCTCCCCAAGATATCTTTGGAAAGATCGATGCATCTGCGGATTTTCAAGGGTATAAAATCGAGTACGGTTTAGGCGACAACCCGGGTGAATGGAAATTCTTATTTGACAGTAATCAGCCGGTCAGTCAGACAGGCAAAATATATGCATGGGATTTAAAAGATATGCCCCCCGGTCTGGTTACCCTGCGGATAACCATGATCAGTATCAGGGGAGGTTATGCTGAGCGGAAAGTGCACCTCAACATCATGGTCCCCACGCCCACGCCGACACCAACCGTAACACCAACACTTACCCCCACAGCTACAATAACGCCAACACCTTCTCCGACAATCACTCCTTCAGCTACACCATCACCGACAGCCCTGCCCAGCGATGTGCCGGCTACAGAAACACCAACCCAGTCCCCTGATTTCGTTAATCCGTAATCAAAGTTAGATCAGCCACAGTTGAGGTGTGGTAAATGATATCGGATCCAGACTGAGCAGTTGGTCCAGGTTTTCACGATTCAATACTGGAGAATCAGCTAATGAACGCAGGTGGCGAAATTTCAAGAAGTGCCAATTCCCTTGCGTTGGGTGGAACGCCCGGCTCAAACGTGGATCACGTCGCAGCTTGTATACCAATATGTTCGCTCGACTGGCTGGGAGCACGATTATACCTTTCATCGAAGAGAGATTTTGGGTTAATACAATATCTGTGATTGCGGCAGATGTGTTGGGAAAGAAGCGATATTCCGGCATGTTATCCCCATTCGACCACACGAGGGAAGGTTTAGATTGAGGTGTACGCTGCTGTTTGCAGACAAATCCGAGGCGTTCACCGATTTCCTGGATAAATCTTGCCGCATGCTCCAGGTCGCGCTGCCTTTCAACAGGGGCATCTTCCGGGCGCAGGTACCAGCGGTTATTATCTGCTGAAGATGGAAGCGCATAAGATTCGAGGCACAATTCAATAAATTCCAGTTGTGGGGTGAATAAACCGGGGAATGCCTGGCACAAGGCGGTGTCTATCTCGATGAGTGTCGTACCAGGATGATCAATTAATTGGGAGACCAGTTTTTGCTCATAACGGTCGGTGATCGGTGTCTGATCGCTTGGGTCGGGTTCACGCAGCCAAATTAATGCAGAGGATGACACCTCGGATGATCGGGTCGGTTTTTCCCGATCTGCTCCCTGTTCAATCTCAACAGAATTTACCTGGGTAAGGACGGTCGTTTCGTCCTCAACAACGATGTTATCAGAGGCGACTGACAAGAAACTATTTTGTGTGATCGAATTTTTACTGGGAGCTTCAACCGTTGTGACATCCTGTAGCCCGTACAGTAAAAAACCTGAACGGTAGGAGAGCACTTCACGGGCGGTATTGTATACGCTGGAATACATGGCTGATGGCGATAATTCATCTTGTTGGTCGATGTTTTCCAATGCTGGTATTCGCTGAAGATCATTTATTTCACCATCAGTTGTCATCGGGTGTTCCGCTTGCCAGGAGTTAATGATGCCCATGAATGCCGCAGAAATGGTCTTAATGTAAGCTGCTGGCTCAGCCCTGCCTTCGAGGTACCTTTTTGCGTACAGGCTGGCAGCATGCGCATAGCCAATATCTGGAGAAATTGATGGGGCGATGTGGTGAGAATTCCAGAAAATCTGTGCATGGGCTTGTTCTGCCCTGATGGCAATAGTCTCCAACCGGCAACCAGACATGCCTGCTGCCACCAGGGTCGCTCCTAAAAGACCCGGTTCTGCTTCATTAACGATTCCGAAGATCGGTGTATCATCATCGAGGGTCAGGACCAGCTGTTTGAAGACTGAAAAGAGAGCAGCGGTATGCCATGCCCAATCGTAGCGCTGCCGGTGTAGCACACTGCGGAACGATCCCACTGCATCGCGACCCCATAGCCAGCCTGCCCATAATGCAGATAAGGTCCAGAATGCCTGATTTGGGCGAGGTATGACAGAACAGACTACTCTTATCCCGATATTTTTGACCGATTCAGCCAGGCTGGCATACCTGCCGGTAAAAATACAAATTCCGCCAGTGGAAGGAGGCAGCTGGGGCCAGGCTGTAACTGGAACAGAGACGGGCATGTCGCTACTATCAGCGGTACTCCACAGCTTTATACCTTCTTCAAGAGAAATCCAGATGTTATTCTCCCGGTAGTGGCGCGGAATAGTGAGCTGCCTGCGTCGTTCCTTTTGAGCTGGGACTCTCCACGTCGCAGTTGCCTGGTCAAAGGCGTGGAGCAACAAAGCCGATAAACACTTTTGGTGGAGCGGGGTGGCTTGTAAACCTTCGATCTTATTAATTATCGTGATCAGTACATAGAGGGCACGCGGCATATAAACTGATAATGCTTGCTCGACGTGGATACGATCCTGGTCGGTCGCTGATACGACGCGTTCCAAGGCACGAGCCTTGTGCATCCCACTGATGGAAAATTGACTGGCGAGCTCAATATCAGCTGCAGTGCAGGCATGCTCTCCAGTATCGCCACAAAACGGGCAAGTATAGATGCGTATGTATGGAGATGGATTCCCATGCTCCCAGAAGAAGGCCTCCGCAGAGATCAGTGACCCACAGCGTGCACACACTGTATTGTATAATGAGCGGATATGGGGCTCAATCCGCTCATTCCCCACATATGAAGCTGCCAGCTCAGCCAGGGAAGCCTGCATATCCTCTGGTTTCGGGGGATCTGCAAGCATTTCCAGGATAAACCTGGTGATGGGATTGTTGGCGCTAACTATGACAGGATATCCAGCACGGGCGGCTTCAATCGCAACCTTGGGGGACGCCCCGAATGGATCCAAGATACAGGCTCCAACAGGGACGTTTTTTTGCAGCCAGGTTGAACAGATGCCATCCTGGATTTGAGGCAGGTATTGAGAGAGTGGTTCGGCTCTCTTGGACAGAGTACCTTCTATGAATGGTATCGATCCGAACATGTCTGTATACGTTGAATATAGTATAGCGGTATAAAACAAAAACACAAGGGATAAAAATGGTATACTTTTGTCTATGAAGCTCATTATTCAAATCCCCTGCCACAATGAAGCTCAAGAAATAAGCAATACCATAAAGTCACTCCCATCCTCTCTGGAAGGTTTTGACTGTGTTGAATACCTGATCGTTGATGATGGCAGCGATGATCATACTGCAGAGGTTGCCCTTGAGGCAGGGGCGCACCATATTGTCCGCTTACCTGGGCATATGGGGTTAGCCGTAGCCTTCACATCCGGCTTGGATGCAAGCGTTAAAAATGGCGCAGATATCATTGTGAATACCGATGCAGACAATCAATATCATGCAGCGGATATCAACCTGCTTGTCAGGCCAATCTTGGAAGGAAGAGCCCAGATTGTGGTAGGTGATCGGGGAGTAGCCACTTCACAAAACTTTTCACCAGTCAAACGATTGCTTCAAAGGATGGGAAGCTGGGTGGTAGCGCGCATCTCAGGGATGAACATCCCTGATGCAACCAGTGGGTTTCGAGCACTGACCAGGGAAGCAGCCCTTCACACCCTGGTACTCAATGACTATTCGTATACTTTAGAGACCCTGATCCAAGCGGGTGCTCGAAGGATACCAGTAGAGTATGTCAAAATTCGAACAAATCCACAAACGCGACCCTCGCGATTAATCCGCAGCGTGCCGCATTATTTAGCCAATTCAAGCACAACCATCGTTCGGTCATATACGTTGTACCGTCCTTTACGCGTTTTTACCATCCTAGGAAGCGTTTTCATCCTCGGTGGGTTAGCCCTAGCCGGGCGTTTTCTATATTTCTATTTCAATGGACAGGGAAGTGGCCACCTTCAATCGGTGATCCTGGCAGCTGTGTTATTGATCGTCGGTTTTCAAGTGCTTTTAATCGGCCTGGTGGCGGATCTGATCGGTTTCAATCGAAAGATATTGGAAGAATTACTGTATAAGGTCCGATTGTTAGAGCTAAATAAATCCGACACGAAGAAAGACGCCTCAGGACCCAGTTGATCGGTAATGAAATCACTGCGGCTTATCCTGATACTCATCGGTTCGGTTTTAATCTTAGCGCTTACCGGCTGTTCACCCTGGGTGGTTATCCATCAGGGCAACATATCCCAATGGATGACGTTAAGTGCCAATAACAGCATTGGCCAGACCTTCGTCAGTGATTATTCAGGTTTACAAGCGGTAAACTTTTTACTCGAGCCACTCGAACAAGGCTCGGGTACAGTATCCGTGCATCTGCGGGCGGATCCACAAGCATCCGCTGATATTGCCGTTGTTAAACTCCCCATTTCAGAGGTTGAATCAAGTAAGGCTTACCGGTTTGATTTTGAAGCGATCAATGATTCAAATGATCAATATTTCTATGCTTATCTGACGATCGATGGGAGTGGGATGGTCCGTATAGCAACGGATCAGGCGGTAAGCTACCAGAATGGATCTGCATACGAAAATCATCAGCCGATCGATGCACAATTGACATTTAGCCTTGGTTATGACAAGCTTTCAGTGTTTCTCGGATTAGCCGAGCAGATATTCCACTACTTAATCATCTTTAGCGCAGGTTTACTTGTCTTGACCATCCCGGGATGGGCTATTCTTAGCGCGTTATGGATGGGTTGGGAGAGATTCACTAGTCTTGAGAAGCTCCCCCTCGCAATCGGCACATCCGTGGCATTCTATACCCTCTTTGTGCTGGTTACCTACCTGGTTCACCTCCAGCTTGGAAAGTGGTATGCCTGGCTGCCGGTGATTTCCGGTGGTATCTATATCATCACAAGAAACATAATCACGTTTTCCAAGCGCAATAGGTCTCATAAATCGGACCAGGCTAAACATGGGGGACATATATTTTCCAAGTCAACCATTTGGATCGATATCAGCCTCATCATCATCCTTGTCTTGATTTCTCTCACGCGGTTCTGGCCCGTACGCGGCCTGGAACAGCCGATGTGGAATGATTCACTCCACCATACGGTGGTCACGCAATTGATCCTCGACCACCAGGGATTGTTTACCTCCTGGCTGCCATACGCACAGTACCAAACATACAGCATGCACTTCGGGTTCCCAATTCTGGCTGCCATGCTTTCATGGGTCACCGGGGTTTTGAGTGGTCAGGCTGTGCTCTACATGGGGCAAATATTAAATATTATCGCTCCTCTGGCACTCTACCCCCTGGCTATCAGGTTGTGCCATGGTAAGCGTATCGGAGGGGTGATCGCTGTTCTTACCGCAGGATTGTTAGCACCCATGCCCGCTTTTTACATCAACTGGGGCAGGTATGCCCAGCTGGCAGGCCAGGTAATCCTACCTGTTGCCATGTGGATGATCTGGGAGGTGGTGGATTGCCTTCATGATGAGAAATATTCTACAGGCTGGACCCATTTGCCTTGGATGAAGATTGTCATCACTGGAGGCTTAATTGCGGGGATGGTCTTGTGTGAGTTCCGCATGATCTTTATTATTGCGACATTTATCATTGCAATGCTTGTGGCTGAATTATTTAAATATACTCTGCGGAATTTACGCAGTTGGCTACGCGTGCTTTGGTCTATCGCGCTGATAGGATTTATCAGTTTACTGTTTTTCATGCCATGGGGATTGCGCGTTCAAGGAAGCAGGCTGGTTGATTACACCGGGATTGGAGCAGCAACGAGCGCTTTATCTGGGTTGGTCACACACGATTATCAATCATGGATATACATCCGGTCTTACCTCCCGATCGGAATACTTGTTATCAGCCTGGCGGGGCTTCTATGGGCGATCATTAAAAGGGATTGGGCGACGGCCTCGCTTGGACTGTGGGTGATTGGCATGTCTTCACTTTATGCCTTAATCGTGCTACACGTACCTTGGGTACAATATGTGCAGTCCTTTGCTGTACTCATCACGCTTTACATACCGGCTGGTTTATTGACTGGTTATATTGGAGGCGATTTGGCCGGATGGGTGGCAAACTGGAAGCCGGGAAAACTCGCCGTATTTACAGTAATCATTTTTCTCGGTATTTTTGGGGCATGGAATCTCAGAAATATTGCCAATCCTGATCGATATGCATTCGTTACAAGGCCTGATATGCGGGCTATGCAATGGATCAAGGAGAATGTCTCGGAAAATGCGAGGTTTCTCATCGAAGGTACTCACGAGAATTGGGTGACGAATGTGATCGGGACGGATGCAGGCTGGTGGATTCCCTTGCTGACAGGGCGGGAAAACACAATCCCCCCACAATATGCTATGTCGAATGAGCAGCCGATTAACCCGGATTACA
Source organism: Anaerolineales bacterium (assembly GCA_003105035.1). Classification (NCBI taxonomy): domain Bacteria; kingdom Bacillati; phylum Chloroflexota; class Anaerolineae; order Anaerolineales; species Anaerolineales bacterium. The sequence goes on from PQAL01000027.1 coordinate 104,672, forward strand.
CGCAAAAGCTGGTGGAGCTTCAAGCTGAATTAGAGCGGACTAGCCCAGTTTCTATGGAAGGAATGAGATTGCTGTGTGAGCACGGGATTACCCACATCTATATTGGGCAGAAATTTGATTCCCCAACCAGTAATAATCATCCACTCTTCACTCCGCAGGAACTGGCCATGAGTCCGAAGATCAAGGTTATCTATCACAGCGATCAAGTTTTCATCTATATGGTCGAAAATGCCTGCGAACAATAATCAACCTCTGAGGGTGTGTTATTTCGGCACCTACCGTGAAAATTACAGCCGAAACCAGATGATGATCGCTGGACTACGCATGAATGGCGTGGTTGTCAATGAATGTCACGAGACATTATGGCATGGAATAGAAGACCGAGTTCGCATAGCCAGTGGCGAATGGCTGAAGCCTGGATTCTGGAAACGAGTTATCAGTGCGTACTGGCATTTGCTTCGAAAATACCTGAAAACAGATACACATGATATTTTGATCGTTGGATACCCTGGTCAATTCGATGTATTGCTAGCCCGCATCCTCTCCTGGATGAAACACAAACCATTGGTTTGGGACGTGTTTATGTCGATCTATCTGATCACAATCGAGAGAGGATTGGATAAACAAAATAAATTATCAGCGAAGATGTTGCGAGCAATTGAGTGGCTGGCACTTAGACTTCCCGACAGATTGATATTGGATACCAATGATTATGTACAATGGTTTGTCAAAACGTATCAGGTCAAACCGGAGCGATTCTACTTGGTGCCCACCGGCGCCGATGACCGAACATTTTCGCCGGTTTCGGAATCTCCAGATAAGGATGACAAATTTACTGTGCTCTATTACGGCACGTTCATCCCCAATCATGGGGTGATATATATGATCGAAGCGGCACAAATCCTCAAAAGCGAACCATGTATTCAGTTTGAATTCATTGGCACCGGGCCAGAACTCCAAGCTGCCGTTGAATTCTCTGACCGCAATCAGCTCTCAAATGTGAAATTTATCAAATGGTTGGAAAAGGAGCAGCTTAAACACCACATGAGCCAGGTAGATATATGCCTGGGAGCTTTTGGCATCACGCCGCAATCGATGATGACGATTCAAAATAAGATCTATGAATCTGTAGCGATGCGTAAGCCGTTGATCAGTGGCGATTCACCTGCAATCAGGCAGGTATTTACCCATGGCGAAAATATTTATCTTTGCGAACGGGCTAATGGACTAGCGATCGCGGATGCGATCACTGCTTTATGGAAGAAGCCTACCTTGCGTGAACATATCGCGCAAGCTGGATACATGCTTTATCAGGAAAAATATAGCCTTCTCGTCAATGGGCAACGATATAAGACATGTTTACATGAATTAAGTCAATGAGAATCCTTTTTTTATTAACCCAGGATTTGGAAAGCCCATCCGGATTAGGGCGTTTTTGGCCAATGGCAAAGGCCTTGGCGACACGAGGACATCAGGTAACTATCATCGCATTACACCCTGATTTTTCAAATTTACAAACCAGAAAATTTATTAGGGATAAAGTCAGTATAGAATATGTTGCCCAGATGCATGTCATGAAGACCGGCAGCCAAAAAAAATACTTCTCACCGGGTCGATTAGCCTGGGTGACATTATCTGCGACCCTTGCTCTGCTTAAAGCGGCGCTATCAATACCTGCAGATATCATCAATGTATGCAAACCCCACCCAATGAACAGCATTGCAGGTTATCTGGCTGCGAAAATTCGAGGTTCTGTATTATGTATTGATTGTGATGATTATGAGGCAGGATCGAACAGGTTTTCAAGTTCCTGGCAAAGACAATTGGTTGCTTTATTTGAAACAAAAATGCCTCGCCGGGCAAGCCTGGTGAGCACAAACACTACTTTTATGCGACGAAATTTACAGAATTGGGGTTGTCTGCCTGAACGGATTCTCTATCTACCCAATGGCATAGATAAAGGACGGTTTTTTGCACCTGATCCAGCAGAGGTGAACCAACTTCGGATGGAATTAAGCCTGGAAGGAAAACGTGTTGTTCTTTATATTGGAACAATGAGCCTGGTGAATCATCCGGTCGATTTATTGCTTGAGGCATTTGTCGTGGTTCATCAGGAGTTTCCCGATACAATATTATTATTAGTGGGTGGTGGCGAAGATTATCAAATATTGATTAAGCAATCTGATGCCCTGGGAATAGGGCAAGCTGTTTGCTTTTCGGGCAAGGTCTTACCTGAAAAGGTGCCGGATTATTACGCGCTCGCAGAAGTATCCGTCGACCCGGTTTTTGATAACGATGCAGCGCGGGGACGTTCTCCATTAAAATTATTCGAAAGCTGGATATGTGGAGTTCCGTTTGTTACTGCACCGGTAGGTGATCGTCCATTTTTGCTAGGTGATCCACCAGCCGGAAGGATGGCTAAACAAGCAGGGGAACCAACTTCACTAGCATTTGAAATCATCCAGGTGCTTCGGTCGCAGGAGATCGCAAACGAGTTAATAACAAGAGGGCTTAAGAATATCGAAAACTTTACGTGGGAGCAGCTTGTTGCTAAATTAGAGAAAGCCTATGCAAACCAAGCCAAATAGAGCAGTTTCGAATCTAGTCATAAAGCTTCGGGTGTTACCTGTTCAGGTGATTGGATAAAATTTTCTCGTTAATATTATGTTAGGCAATCAACCTTTCATTAGCGTAATCATACCAGTACGTAACGCCAAACTATTGAAATCAACGATTGACTCTTTGGCACGTCAGACGAGATTAGATTTGGTTAATGAAATCCTTATTGTCGGTCAACAAGAAACCCAAAAATTTACCGCATTGGAAAATCTGAAATATATCAAAGTGGATGACTTACCCACACCTGCTCACAACAGAAATATTGGAGCAAGATCAGCCGTGGGAGATTGGTTGGTATTTACTGATTCGGATTGTATTCCCAGACCCAATTGGATAGAGCAATTAGCAGAAGCCATTTCTTCCACAGAGCTTGTCATCGCTGGCGCAGTTGATGTTCCGGAGAACATGTCTTATTGGGGTATGTGTGATCATTATTTTGGATTTTCAACAACGGCATACGGATTCGCAAACCGTTTATCAATAGCTTATGCGCCGACATTAAATTTTGCTATCAAGCGTCCTCTTTTTAACGAGGTTGGTGGATTTAATGAGTCATTTTTAGGCGCTGGTGGAGAAGACCGTGAATTTTGCTGGCGTATCATCCAACATGGTGTTCAAATCCGCTATGCGCCACGAGCAATCGTTATCCATGATCACCCGCGCAAGGATTTTCATTCTGCAGCCAGACATATTTTTAATTATGGCATTGTTACGGGTCAATTTCGAGCGATGTATGCTGACCAATGGTCGATATTTCAGCGAACGGGAATGAAGCTTGTTCGAATTCCAATTATCGGTGAACTGGGTGGTTTCGTGCGGATCATTATTCGGGGGATGATGAGATTGTTTAACGGAGCGTTCCTCAAGAAGGTAAAGTACTTACCTGGGATCCTGATCCTCGATTTGTCTCATACGCTAGGTATGATTAAGGCATTACGGGAAACAAAAATATGACGGACCAAAGGGAAAATCCTGGTAGTACCGGTCCATATCCAAAAGTAGGAATAATTATTCTCAATTGGAATAACTGGCCAGATACCATTCAATGCATAGAAGCATTGCGTATTTGTTCATATCCCAACAAGGAGATATGGATCCTTGATAATGGGTCTCAGGATGAATCGATTAACAAACTAGAAAAGATAGAAAATATTCATTTACTGCTTTTGGACAAGAATTATGGTTTTGCCGCAGCAAATAATGTTGGAATTCGGGCAGCTCTAGAACAAGCCTGTGATTATATCCTGCTCTTAAATAACGACACAGAACTACCAAGAGATTTTATTCAACCACTTCTTGAGCCTTTCCAAGATGACCCTCAGGCAAGTGTATGCAGCCCTAAAATTCTGTATGATGCACCTGCCAGCACGATATGGTATGCCGGAGGAAAATTCCGAAAACCACGGATCATTGGTGAGATGGTTGGTATGGGCAGACCAGATCAAGGTCAATCCAATCTGTTATGCCAAACAGATTTTGCAGTCGGCACCTGCATGTTAATTAAACGGGAAATTATTGAGCGAATTGGTTTACTCGATGAGCGCTTTTTTTTCTATCACGAGGATGTGGATTTTTGTTATCGAGCAAAACAAGCCGGTTATTCGATTTGGTACCAGCCCAAAAGCACCATTATTCACCGAGTTTCAAGCAGTACAAAAAAACAGCCCAATAAGAGAATTTTCTTATATCAAAAAGCCAGGGTTGTGTTTTTGTGCAAACATATTCGGGGAATAAAGATTCCTATGGTCATATTTATGGAAATAATCCGACTTTTCCGGGTCATAATTGATGGTATGATGCACCTGAAGATGGATTTACCTAGAAGTTATATTGATGGATTAGTGGCTGGTCTCAAGGAAAGTCGTAGTTATTTTATCAAGCAGAATATTTTATAAATGTCAGCATTTTTCAGGAATATAAAAATACCTCGATCGCTATCGTGGAAGCGGCTCGTTACCCTCGGTATTACCCTTATGGTTTTTTCATACTTGATATACAGGGCCTATTTTGGGGTAAAAGAGATCTTCAGCAATGGAATTAAATTTAGTTTTGTTTTTCTTCTGCTTTCATTCGTTTGCCAGATGATTGGCGTGGCATTCGCAGGATTGGTTTGGGGTAATATTGTTCATCGTTTATCTGTAAAATCATCCCAGATATTTGATTATGAAGCCTGGTGTCTCAGTGCGGTAGCACGGAAAATACCAGGATTTATCTGGTCCGCAGTTAGTAGAATGTATTTATATGATATTCGATATAAAGCTTCAAAGGCTTTAATCATGATAACGGTCTTAATTGAAATGATCATGATGTCTTTGGGAGCCTTAGTTGCGCTTGGCATAAGCATTATCGCTGGATTTGCACAAGCGAGTTGGATAGACACGAAGTTATTACTTTTTATTGTATTACCAATTTTAGTTATCAGCACCGCCATGCTCGGTCCCAGAATTATCCATTATGCTGTACGTCGCACGACAAAAAAACAAAACGGTCAGGAAATTATTGAGCTACCAACAATAAAATCTTGGGATACTTTACGTTGGATAATTGGAGAAACGATCGTCGCTTTTTTTGCCGGTGGAGTATTTTATTTCCTCATGAAATCAATTATCGTTGATGCAGCAGTCCCTTTTTCAACAATTTTGGGAGCCTTAAGCATGGCCATGGCTCTGGGTCCAATAGGTATGTGGCTACCCGGAGATATTGGATTGAAAGATGGTTTTCTGTATATTGCATTAAGCACCATCATCGGAGGTTCTCTTGCAGCTGTTGTAACCCTTAGCTGGCGAATATGGGGGACTCTGTTAGAATTATTTTTGGGTGGATTATCTGCAATTGCCCTTGGTCACGATTTACAAAAGTTGAAATCAACTTACAACACAGGAAAAGGATCGGTTAATCTTGATAGAGATTCGCCATACTAAGGAAACCCAGGCTAAATATAACGAAATTTATGAGGGTCCGTCTATACACCAAATGGACTCTTTTTTTATTTGGACATGCTCATTATTGTCTATCAGACAAGGGCTGCGAGTGCTTGACATCGCGACGGGTAGAGGCCAGATGGTGAAGTATTCACAGCAACGCGGCGCACAGGCTTATGGATTAGATTTTTCATTAACTGCATGCAAAATTGCTGCCGAACAATCGTGTGGTGCGATAATCAATTGTGACGCGCAAATCCTCCCATTCTGTGACCATTGTTTCGATGTGGTAACTAATTTCGGCAGCCTGGAGCACTTTGAAAACATGGCATTGGCCATACGAGAGATGTCACGCGTTTTGAAACCAGATGGAATCGCATGCCTGACAGTGCCGAACACATTCGGGTTGCGGTGGAACGTCCAAATTGCCTGGCGGACCGGGGATGTCGATGATGATGGTCAGCCTTTGCAGCGTTATGGCACTCGTCTCCAATGGCAGTCACTGTTAGAGGAAAATGGATTAACGATAAAAAAAGCGATGGGTTATGAACATGAAAGGGCTTTTCCTCGGACGAAAAAAGATCTATTAAATTACATTAAGCATCCAAAACGATTAATTTCGATGTTATTTGTTGCTCCTTTTGTTCCTGTGAATGCAGCAGGCCAGTTCGTCTTTATTTGTAAGCCAAAAATATAATGGATCTACATACAAGGAAAGTAATGATGAAAAAGGGATCTATCTTAAGCCTGGTTTTGATAACTTTTATTGTCATCCTAGTTGGTATTGTGATCAATTATCGGAATATCAATGAGATTTTTACGAATATCCTTCGAAAGAATCCACAACCGATATCGGAGAATCTGACTGATATCCAACGAGCGGATGAGCTATTTAAACAAAAAAAATTTGAAGATGCGTTTTTATATTATCAGAGAGCCGTCCAAGCGCAGGAAAACCTTGCAGAAGCCTATGGAAAGCTAGGTGACATTACGATGAAGTGGCGTCGATATGACGAGGCAGCTGGATATTATTCAAATGCGCTTAAGATTGAAAATAATCCTGTATTGCTATCAAGCAGGTGTAACGCATACCGTTTATTAGCAGAATTTAAAGCTGCTGAGCAAGATTGTAGTTTAGCCATACAACTTGACCCAAATAACGCTGAAGGTTATGCAGCCCTAGCAATGCTTCAGCTGGAGGAGAAAAATGCTACGGCTGCGCGAGAAACTATCGATAAAGCGTTAACCGCCATACAAAACTCATCCGATTTGTATTATGTTTCTGCACAGATTTATACAAGTGGGGGTGATTTACCTAACGCGATTAAAGAATTATCGAATTGCATTAGCATTAATCCGGATCAGCTGAGATGTTATTGGGAGCGCGGTTTTGCTTATTATATGAGTGGAGAAATCGACAAAGCCAAGGCTGATATGGCCACCATCATTGATAAAGGTGACCCGGAAGTTGATAGCGAGCTACTTTACCAGGCGGGGAATTTATTAAGCATGCTGGGTGGAAAACCTTAATCCAAGGATTACTACTAAAGCATTATAGACATCCTCTCAGTATCCTGTAGAATTAGGCTCAGAGAGATTATTAAACATTAACAAACCGATAAGGAGGTTCGCATGGCAAAAAAGTTATATGTAATGTTTGTTGTAATGATGGTTGCACTCATAATTACTCTACCTGCAAGTGCAGGAATGAGTGGCTCCGGTGTATCCGGCATCCAGATTCAAAACCTCAGCGACACTGATTCTGCGAGCGTAGACGTGCTTCTGTATAATACAGACGGCTCCGCCCCGATCACAATATCCGCCGAGGGTGGTGATAGCATCAATCCATCTGCTGCAAAGAACTATTACTTACCTACCATTCCGGCGGTACCTAATGGTTCCTTCTCGATGGTTGCGATGTCAACCTTGCCCGTCGCCGCAATCGCACGCACCGACTGGAGTGCCACTGGTGGTGCAGCGATTTATTCAACCGTTGACCCAGGCACGGATGTGACTGTACCATTAATTACCGGCAACTACGCTAAACAGACCAGCCAATTTTCAATTCAAAATACGAATACGGCTGCAGCAATCAATGATGTAACAATCACCCTTTATGGGGCTGGGTTAGCGGCTCCGGTAAAAGTACTAACCAATCAACCCATCCCAGCAGGAACGTCAGTAACCTACACTATGGCAGATGCTGTTTGGGGTACATTACCTGACACTGGTTGGTCAGCTGGTTTAGGAGCACACGGGTTTGTTGGTTCAGTAAAAATTACGTCTGCCACAGAGCTCGTTGTCCAATCATTCATTGATCTTGCAGGAAGCCCAGGCGTGTCTGGCTTTAGCGGAGTTCCGACAGCATCGGCAGCGACGGACGTATATTGTCCATTGATCCGGGCAAACTACTATGGAGACACGGGTATCTCGTTGGTGAACCCGACGAATGCTGACATCGATGCTACGATCACATTCTATGCTGATGCTGGCAGCCCTCATACAGGCACCTATACTGAAGATGTAGTTGTTCCAGCAAATAGCTCAGCAATCTCCTTCCAGGGGCCAGGAGGAAGCTCACGCGCCGCTGGTTTACCAGGCGGCTCTCAGACTCCTGCCAACCCTACTCCGACCAATAACGGCTTCTACGGTGTGGCAGCTATTCATGGTGATGGGAATTTGATGGCTGTCGTCAATGATACTTTGTTTGGAGCTGGTTGGAGCGTGAAGAACGCAGGTACATACAACTGTGTTGCTTCCGATGCTGGTGGAACAAGCTTTGCTCTGCCTCTAGTACGCAGATATCACCTGTCTAGCGTTAAGCTTACCACTGGTATTCAAATCCAGAATCTGACTGCTTCACCGGTAACCGTACATCTCGAGCTGTTCAACTGGGATGGAAGCTCACAAAGCGCAAGCAATCCTCCTGATGTGGTGATCCCTGCCAATGGCTCCGGAAACTACTGGAACGGTAACCTGACGGGTCTACCCACCGTCCCTCCATCTGCAGGCGGTTACGGATGGTATGGCTCTGCAGTCTTGACTTCGACAGGTGCAGTCGTCGCAGTTGTCAATGATTCAGGATTTGGAGCGACCCTCGTAGATGCAGCGAACTATAACGCGCTCAAAATGCCGTAACTCATAACTAATTATTAATAAGACCAGACACATCTTTGTGAAACCCAGAGATGTGTCTGGTTTATTTAAAAATTACGTTATTCATTACAACAAATCTGCAAAAGTGGTAATTTTCTGAGAGCCAATGGTTAGATTATAATTGCCTTTCACAGAGTACATTTGGATATTTATTAGAAACGCAATATCAACCATTCGAATGAATATCTCATATTGTTATAGCAATTGAAAGAACTAAAATGATCTTGACAAAATTATTTACACCGTGGGATGAACAAGTTAATCTCAATATGAGGACCATGTATAAAGGACATTTACAGGCAACCTATCGGGGCATAAAGGTCTGGAAATGTCCGATGGATTATCTTATATACCAGATGATCATTACACAATTACAGCCAGATTTAGTCATTGAGGTTGGTACATTTCACGGAGGGACGACACTCTATCTCGCAAACCTAATGGATATCATTGGTAATGGTGTAATCCACTCAATTGACATAGAAGATTTGTGTGATGAAAGGGTAAAAGACCATCCGAGAGTAAGGTTGTTTACGAATGGGTGGGAAAAATACGACTCAACAGCTGTCAATGGTTTTTCTAAAATACTCATTATTGAAGATTCATCACATACATATGAAAACACATTAAATGTTATTAATAAGTTTTGTGATATGGTTACGGTAAACTCATATTTTATAATCGAAGATGGAATTGTTAATGAACTGGGAATGAATAACAGATTTCATGGGGGTCCGTTAAAAGCTATTCGAGAATTTTTACGGGATAGGAATGATTTTATTATTGATCGCTCTTTCTGCGACTTGTTTGGTAAAAACGCAACATTCAACGTTAATGGCTATTTAAAGAAAATTAAGTAGTATGATTTTTTGTTATATACGTTTTTTCACAAGATTGCTATCATGTAGGAGATAAAAACCTTGATTAAAAAAATCCTATTGATTGGGTTCTGTTTAGTATTATTAGTTGGATGTAGTAGTAAAAATGATCAGCAAGCACCTGAAAATACGTTGTCTACTTATCCGGGTCCAATAGAACCAGGTAATTCAAATGAAAGTAGTGCTTACCCAGGCCCAACAAGTAGTACTCAAGCAGCTCAATTATCGTCTACCCAGGTTTATTTTGTTGATGGATTGGTTGTTCCAACACCAATATCGGGAAAAGCAGTTGTTACCGGTGTATTGATGGAAAGCGGTGAGAGCACTAGACCTTTTATTACGTCGATTTACCTGTCAGCAGCCAGCCCTGCCGAAACGGCAGGAGAACCACCGATAGTAAATTATTCAGAACTGACTGATCCGATCGCGGTCCAAGATATCAAAACCGGGAAATTCGTTTTTTCTGAGGTCACGCCTGGGCAATATGCGTTCGTGATCTGGTCTCAAAATGGGGGGACTCCATTGCAAGATGAAACTGGAAAAACAATACTTGTGGAAGTTACCTCTAGCGAAGTAAAAGACCTGGGAAATATCCACGTGCCATAAATAAATCTTCTGAAAATCGATTTACTACTTGGGTAAGATGGGTAACACGATCGAAAAAAGTACCTTATAGCTCCACATTTGGTCGAGTAAAACATTATTAATAATTCCCCCCAATGCGTATAGCCTTGTGCCGATATTTGTCGCTCCGAGGAATTGCCAGCTTGTTTTAATTGGATTTTCCACCTGGCCCCAATCGGTCTCTTCCGGGATGAAGGCAATCGAGGTCGAATCGTCATTCGATGTAGTTCCACCAATAATGAAAATAATATCAGCGATATTTACAGTACCCATCCCGTACCGCCCATAATGTAAGGGAGGAGCTTGTGACCAACCTGAGGTCGGATTTGATGATTCGGGTTGAAAAACTTCATTTACAGTTAAGGCGATTTTTCCATCCCAGCCACCGACCACATAGATCTTATTTCCAACAAGGACCGCTCCAGAGTAAGAACGAGCAGTGGGCATCGGAGAAATTTCGACCCAAGTGTGATTATCTGGATCGAACATATAGACGCTATTCGTCACCTGCTGCCCGTCCCAGCCGCCAAACACGTACATTTTTCCTTCGTAGACAACCAACGAATATGCACTCAACGCTTTTGGCATGGGGAATCCTGAAGTCCATTGGTCCAGCTGAGGATCATACACTTCTGTAATATCGGTCGGCATCCCAGCAGACAAGCGGCCTCCGGGGATGTAAATCAATCCTCCAATGAGTGCCGCATGGATATCAGAGACAGGAGTGGGTTTTAATGCGCGCGTAGCCCATAAGTGGGTTTGTGGGTCATAGGCCTCAACAATACCACTAACCTCTGTAGCGGTATCCCCACCGATGGCATACAGTACATTTTCATAATTAACAACTGCAAGCCCTTTACGCGGCGTTGGGGGACCAGCTAATTCATACCATTGAACTTGCGGAGTTAATGTAGGTGGAGAAGAAGTATTCCCCTGACCGATGGCTTTAGGGAGGTAAATACTACCCAGTATGACAACCGCGATGACAAGAATCGATATGCCTAGATAGCGTATTAACTGCCTTCTTCCAGTACGTTTCGACGTTTGATCAAATTCAAGAGGTGGGATCTTTCCACCTGTCGTTGATAGCCCTTGTCCTTCACTTTTCATCCCATCGTCTTGGACCTGAATTTGTGGGGAAATAGTCTCCACAAATCCTATGCGAACAGCGTACATGGCGGCTTCTGTGCGGGAAGCAGCATTAATTTTGGTGAAGATGTTTCGAATGTGAACTTTAACTGTATTTTGGCTAATAAACAGCTGCTGAGCAATTTCTTTATTGCTCACACCAGTGGCAACGAGCTTTAATATTTCCAGCTCGCGTTCGCTCAATTCGTTGGGATTATCGATAGGCATGATTTCAAAATTATAACACCAGGATATATCTTTCCTTGACATCTGTATGTTGGCTGCTATAATCAGCAAGCTGTAGCTTCAACATTGCGGGTGTTGCCAAGTGGTAAGGCAGTAGCTTCCCAAGCTACTATTCGTGGGTTCGAGTCCCATCACCCGCTCAATCAATAAAAAGGATGGTTTTTGTAGCCATCCTTTTTTTACATCTGTTGATCGTTCTGAAGAATTAATCATATGTTGTTTACATTAATCGTACATTGCAAGTAGATGTTTGACAAACTTACAGTATTGAAAGGTGTCGCTGAATACGCAATATTTTATGTGTATTTACATATTAAATGTCCCACAATTTTGCAAATTTATGCTATGATTAAGTATGGATTAGTTTGATGTTAAAAATTGGTGATAAGAAGGCTCCGAGATTCTATCGAAATCTCACCGATTAATGTAATTCTCATAATCTGCAACCTAGGAAATAAGTCCGATTTTCATTACGGTTCACCGTCCACAGCGATCATGATGAGATTATTATAACGCTCGGGGTGGATCGCATTCATGCTATACCGTGAAGGAAGGAGGTGCTGCTTGGCAGAAACCACTTGGGGGGTGAGTTTCGCATTTCTATATCTATTTCTTACATCCTATGAACTTACCTCACCAAATCTATATAACAACCTCGAAGGGAGAAGTATATGTCTAGAAAGTTAGTTAAACTTTCATTCGCCATCCTTTTACTTGTAGGGATGGTTCTTGGTTTTGCAGTTAAAGATAGCGTACTTGCTAATACCTCTCCAGATGAAGCTAACGCAAAGATTGAAAGCTTGTTACTGGATAAATTCACCATAGATGGAAGCGCTGACTTTATTGTGACTTTCACAGAAAAGGCAGATTTATCAGCCGCTTCGACCATGGATTGGGATGCACGCGGTCACTATGTATACGATAAATTAACCCTGACCGCACAACGTTCTCAAGCCCCAGCAATTGCAATCGTGAAATCGCTTGGTCTTGAATACAAAAGCTTCTTCGCATCAAATACTTTATTTATTGCGAATGGTAGCTTGAACGTTGCAAATGCTGTGGCTGCTCTCCCTGGAACTGCATCCATCCGGGCTTCAAAGCTATACCACATCGATCCCGTCCTTGATTTTCCAAATTCATTAGTCACGGTCCAGCAGTCGAATGCATCTGCAGGAATCCAGGCGATCATGGATTGGGGTATCACGGATACCAAGGCGGATCAATTCTGGTCCACCTTTGGTATGAAGGGTGATAGCATCGTAGTTGCCAACATTGATACGGGCGTTCAATGGGATCACCCTGCACTCGTGAACCAATTTAAATGTGATGGCGCTCCCACCGATCCGGCGTGTTGGTATGACCCCACTGGTGTCTGTACAAATGGTGCTTGTGATAACAATGGTCATGGAACGCATACAATGGGCACCATGGTGGGAAGCGACGACCCTGCCCTGACATACCAGGTGGGCATGGCTCCTGATGCACAGTGGATTGCTTGCAAGGGATGTGCAACGAACTCCTGTTCTGATGTTGATTTGAATGGTTGTGCAGACTGGCTCCTTGCACCTGATGGTGATCCAAACAATCGCCCCAATGTGGTGAATAATTCTTGGGGCGGTGGCCAAGGTGATGACTGGTACAGGGAAAATATTCAAGCCTGGGTGGCAGCCGGGATCTTTCCTGCCTTTTCAATCGGTAATTCCGGACCATCCTGCGGTTCGGCGAACACCCCAGGTGACAACCCAGAAGCGTTTGGGAGTGCAGCGCATGATGTATCGCGAGATATCGCTGATTTCTCAAGCCGCGGTCCGGGCTTGTTTGAGGACGACCCTTACATAAAACCGAATCTCTCCGCACCGGGTGTGAGTATATGCTCATCGGTTCCTGGTAACGGTTGGAATTGCGGGTTTAGCGGCACCTCCATGGCTAGCCCGCATACTGCAGGCGCAGTAGCGCTGCTCTGGTCGTGCAATCCCGGTTTGATTGGGAACATTGACCAGACCTTCCAGATCCTGCAGGATACAGCCGATACCCCACCTGCTGGCTCATGCGGGGCTCCTGAAGATGGTGAAGGCAACTATACCTATGGGTATGGTTACCTGAACACACTGGCTATGGGTACATTGTGGTGTGGTGACATTGGTACCATCGAAGGTCATGTTACCGTTCAGGGCAGCGGTGTCCCGATCGTGGGTGCGGAAGTCCACGGTGAAAACCAGGGTGAACCTGGTTCATTCACTGTCCAAACCGATTCCACAGGCTACTATCATACGCAGGCTCTGGCTGGAACCTATGATGTGTCTGCTGCCAAGTATGGTTATTTGCCGGCCGCTGACACAGCAGAAATCGTGATCGATCAGACCACGGTATTGAATTTCGTATTAACACCAGCACCATCGTCGGTCGTGGACGGCACAGTCACAGATGCATCGACTGGCTGGCCATTGTATGCGCGCATCGATATCGATGGCTACGCAGATAGCCCGGTGTGGACCGATCCAGAAACTGGTTACTACAGTGTCTCTCTGGCTAATGGGCTCGCGTATACCTTCCATGTGACTGCCTGGTCAGGTGGTTATTCTCAGGAAGATAGGACGCTTCCAGTATTGGCTACCCCGCGCACAGAGGACTTTGCGCTGAGTGTAGACGTAGGTGCATGCTCAGCACTTGGTTATGAACCTGCGGCTACATATATTAATGATTTTGAAGCTGATAACGGCGGCTTTAGCGTTGATCCTGGCAGTGTCAACTCATCCTGGACCTGGGGTTCCCCAACGAGTGGACCTGGTTCTGCGCATTCTGGCACGAAAGTCTGGGCTACCAATTTATCGGGCAATTACCCCGATTACTCTGATGACTACCTGGTTTCTCCAATTATCGATCTGAGTGCCCTCGCCGGTGGATTCCAGCTGGACTGGTGGCAATGGTTGCAGACCGAAAGCTGCTGTGACTATGCCTATATCCAGGTGAGTAAAGACGGTGGAGCTACCTGGAGCACGGTAAACCAGGCTCAGGGCAATGTAGATTTGGCATGGGCAGAGCATTCGGTCTCTCTCGATAACAGCTACGCTGTTGCTAACTTCAAGTTCCGCTTCTACTTACATACTGATTTATCAGTCACTTTCCCTGGTTGGTACATCGATGATGTAGCTATACTCGGAGCCTGTCTACCACAGGATGGCGGTCTGGTGGTGGGCAATGTGTATGACCAAAACACTGACCTGCCGCTGAATGATGCCCTGGTGTCGGCAGATACAGGAGCCACGGCTGAGACCGAAGCCACACCTGATGATCCAAATGTGGATGATGGCTTCTACACGATCTTCGTGGAGAATGAAGCAGTCGAATTGCTGGTTACTATACCTGCTGCACCAAACTACCAGGCTGCACTAGTGGCAAATCCAGGCATTACCCTAGTATCGCCTGCACCACAGAAGTTAGCCGCACCACAGGTGTCGGCGCATCCTGATGCGGTGTTATGGGACCAGCCACTTAGCACTGTCAACCAAAATTCTTATGTGGATCAGGAGTTCCCTGACTATCCAACTTTCTCTTCATTTTTAGCGGATGACTTCGTCAACGAAGAGGCATGGAGCATCTCTACCATCTTCGTTCCCGGTGATGGCTGGAACGGCTTCACCACACTAATGAATGCGACCGCACTTACCTGGCAGATCTTTGCCGATAACAACGGGATTCCAGCTGGCAATCCATATGGTGGCAACCCACCGGTGTGGACACTGACCCTGCTGCCCAGCAGCCCCCAGGTGGTGATCAGCAACGGAAGTTCTGGCTATCCATCCAATACAACACTGAATCTCGCATCACCGGTTGTCCTGCCTCCAGGACGCTACTGGCTGGTCTTCTACCCAACCATGAACTTTACTGGTAGTGGGCAATATGGACGGCAGCCAGCCGACTCAACCAATGGATATATTGGCCAGTTTATCAACCCAGGTGGCGGATTTGGTAACGGTACGGCGTGGCAAAGTTGGACGATCGTTACCGCACCTTCAACCGATATCGCCTTCCGGTTGGAGGGTGAAATTGCTGAGGCAGAACACAATCTCACCGCCACACATGACAAATACGCGCCAGATACACAAACAGTGAGCGTGCCGGACTGGGGTACGGTAGCACAGGACTTCTACCTGGGTGCCGGTATCCTGTCATTCACCCCGCCAAACATCCATGCCACACTAGATATGGGTGAGAGCACAACGGTGGAGGGGACGCTGAGCAATGATGGAAGTGGAGCAGCTACCTTTGAATTCAAGGAGCAAGACCGCGGTTATGAACAGCTGCTGAAGATCCATATCCCCGAATTCACCGGCGAGTTGCCAGCCAGCACTGAACCTACCTCAATCGGGCATGCCCCGAGCACAGGTACTCCGTCTGCAGTTCAGGCTATCTCGCCTAACGTTGCCGAGATCCTCGGTACCCAGGCTTATGCAGTCGACGTCTACCCAGGCTACAACCTGGTGACGTTTGACACCGACACACCGGGCACCTGGACCATCATTGCGCCAGTGGATGAGAACAGCCAGTACTTTGGAGGTGATTTCATCGCTGGAGACACTGACCAGCTGTATGTGGTTGATTACGGCACGAACCAGCTCTACACCCTAGATGTTAGCAACGGGGACGTGGTTGACATCGGACCTGCAGCTCCTG